>JAFGJR010000282.1 GCA_016928975.1 Sedimentisphaerales bacterium
GGCATGGCCTGGGCCACTTCGCGGTCGATCTCCATGCGGCTGCGGGCGTGCTTGTACTTCAGCATCGCCTTGGCCGCATACGGCCGCGGCTCCTGGAACGTATCGGTCACGGTCAGCAGGACCGGCAACTTGCACTCGACCACCTCGTAACCGTTGCCGATGTTCCGCCGGGCGACCATCTCGCGACCGTTCAGGGCCACGATTTCTTCCAGGTAGGTAATCTGCGGCAGGCCAAGCTTCTCGGCACACTGCGGCCCCACCTGGGCCGTATCGCCGTCAATGGCTTGGCGACCGCAAAAGACCATGTCGTACTTGCCCACGGTCCGGACGGCACAGGCCAGAATGTAGCTGGTGGCCAGCGTGTCGCTGGCGGCCGCGCGGCGGTCGGTCAGCAGGACGACCCGGTCGGCCCCCATGTACAGGGCGTCGCGGAGCACCTCACAGGCCGGCGGCGGACCCATAGTGATGGCCGTAACCGTGCCGCCATGCCGCTGCTTGACCTCCAGGGCGGCTTCCAGGGCGAACAGGTCCTCGGGGTTGAAAATCGCCGGCAGGGCCGATCGGTTGACCGTTCCGTCGTCGTTCATGGCCTTGCCGGTCACCCGGGCCGTATCCGGCACCTGCTTGATCAGAACTACCGAGTCAAACGACATCGGCGCCTCCTTCTGAGGGGCAATGGGCGGTCCATGCACAGCAGATCAACGCACATCCCCCGGTCTACCTTCCAAAAAGCGGACCCAGGGACTCTAATCAGGGCCCAGGTCCGCCGGTGAAGTCTGGTAGAGTAGTTGCCCTCGCAAAAACCGTCAAGGTAAAAATGGCATCAGACATCGGGGGCCGGAGAACATGGTCATGCTTCCGGAGTTCAACAGGGATACTGGCTATGAGAGGGCTTGCGGATCCCACTGCGGTTCGGCAGAAAACAGTAACAGGCACCGGTAACGCAAATGCCTTTGCTCAAGGCCCAACTAGGCCGCGTTCCGTTTCGGGCGACATCGGCCGTACACTATGCCGGACAGCATCAACGCCAAGCCAATAACAATGAGGACGACAATGGCCCACCCACGAGAAGTGCCTGGGCCAAGAAGCGGCCGCTCCTGCAGTGCGACCAGTGGGGCCGCCTCCCCGGGCGTCGAGACATTCTGAGACTGGGTGCGTTGAGACTCTGCGGGCTTGGCCAAATCTAGAGGCTCCTCACCCAATGTCTCAATCGCGGCGATGACTGCCATTTCGTCGGTCGCTAATACATCTGCGAACTCCGTCACGAAGCGGCGTTTGGCCTGCAATGCTTCAACATTTGGAATGAGCTGTTCGGTAACGTATTTGGCCTTATTCAGGACGGACGCCTGTCGCTGCTGAAGCCACGGGGCCCCTTCACTGAATCTGTTACCGATATCTTCAAGAAGAGCCGCCAGTTCGGGCAGAATGTCCTTCGTAGTCGCCTCGGATATGTCAAGATAGAGGCGACGAGCAAGCACTTCCGCCGACATCTGAATTGCTTTCTCGGCCGCATTGGCCATGTTCAGTCTGTCTAGGTCGGAGGCAGTCGCCCCTGAATTCAGAGAGGCCTTCATCTTAGGCAACCACACACTCTTCATGAACTCAACCGCTGCAAGACTACGCTGGCGCTCGATCTCAAAGGGTTGCCCTGTCATTCGCATTTCCATCGTGATTGGCTCGTGGACCCAGTCAGCAACGTACTTGGCGGCGTGAAGTGAGAAGCCACCGAATGCCGGCGTCGAAGTCTCATCGATCTTCTGAAACTGGGCGATACCTTCCTCCACCTTGCCCTCTCTGAATGCTATCAGCGAGCTGTACCCCAAGTGCAGCCCCGCCTCCCTGCGATTCGGCGCCTGCTGAACAAGCTCGGCCAGGGCGGCGATCGCCTCATCACCCGAACTCCTCCCCGCTTGCCAGTCAAGTGCCACCAGCATCCGGCGCGATTGCTGAATGGCCGGAGAGGTATTCCCCCTCCTAGCATTCTGGAGAATGGTTGAGATGTCATTGCGAATACGCTGGTACGTCTGCTCGTCCATGGTCTGATACCCGTCACCATTTCCGAGACGCAGTCGGGCAAGCTCGTTTCTGAGTCGAAGCAGCGGGCTCATGGCCTCTAACAGGGACTCGTCGGCGACTCCGACCATATCGCCAGGAAAAGGAAAATCGTACCGAACGGAATCTGTCTCGCCTCCCCGAACAACACAACCGAATACAGTCAGTAGAAGTGCCCCTGCCACCAGCGGGTGCATGCAAGGCAGACGTCGTTGAGTAGTTTGCATATCAGCGCCTCCTTGGAAGCACATGTCTCCGCGCTTTTACAGTGAGGGCCGTGCGCCGCTGCCAACGAGGAACTGCGGCACACGGCCCCTCAGAGACTGCACGTCAGCTCTTCGTGATAGTATACGAACCGCTCACCAGCGACCCGTTGTCTTGAATCGCCAGGATCCCCGCCTGAGTTGCCGCCGTGCGAACTCGAGGCATTCGATTCGTGCCCTGTATGGCTATGCCGTCTTCCCATTCAGGAATTGATGAGGGGGAATCGCCTTCACCACACGTCCAGTGCCTGTAGTTCACCGGCTGGTGGATTCGCGTTTGATAATAGAAGACACCACAGTGCTTGCCAAGATCGGCCTGGACAAAGTCTCGCGAAGTCTGCGTGCTGCTGGTCTCTGTGTAGCTTTCCTCGAGTTGAAAGCCTACTGCCGCCTCAACACTCACCTCCAATTCCACTCCTGTTTTCAGTGTCATATTCTCCTGAAGGGAAAGCGTCGACGACTGACTCAACGTGAAGGTGTACGCACCTGCGTCAACATCGTCCTGAAGGATTTCGAAAGGACCATACTTCAGAATCCATATCTCTTCGACAGTGGCTGCGCCGTCTGTTTCTGTCTGGTACTCATTGTACACATTGCAGTCAAAATGCGCTGAGAATTTATTGGCCCCTGGAACGCAATCCTCATTCTCGTCCTCAACTGCCCCATAGCTCCACATGTCCGCACTGTAGAGCGCAGGGCTATTGTGATTTTGGCCGGCATTCTCATTGAGCCCAACGTTCTCTTGATGAGTCTCCGTCCCGTCCGCACAAGACTCGCTCGCAGGATTCGTATGTGTTGAACTGAAGTACCAAGTAGCGTCCCCTGAACCAGTGCACTCGTCACAATTGAGCGGCATCTGCGTGAATGTCACCTGCCACCCTATGGTGCAGTCTTCTTTTGAATGAAGAAGCGTGGCCTCCGCATCGCCAGGAAATGCGAAGCCAACAGCAATCATAGCAGTGGCGAGAAGCATGACCACCCGGAAGGACTTGCTTGCCGAACATGATGCATTACTTTTCATTTTCTTCCTCCTTGACTAAGGGCACCAGCAAGAATGTCTTCTCGGCTCCCACAGTGAGCCGGAGAACCACCAATGTGCCACCGCTCTCATCGAATGCTTCTGCCGGGAGGTGCAGTCTCACGTGATTATCGCCCCTCCTCTCACAGACAACCTCTTCGCCGCTGTCACTCGCGGCCCCCTCAATACTGTCGATTACCATGGCATCAGATGTGGCTACCACCTGTAGGTCGGCAACATAGCGACCATCACGATCCTTCGACCTGTGAGCTGTTGCTCCCTGCGGCATAACCCTGAACCTATCCACGACTGCCACCGTGCCGGTGATCTGCTGGCTGGCCACTCTCCCGCCTTCTGTCGAAGCCAACAGAAGCACATCCTGCGTCAAGCGATCTTGCTGGCTCTCTGGTCGAAGGTATGCTTTGGCCAGAATCGCCAAGGGAACGGCCTCACCGGAACCAACCGTACGTCCTGACAGAAGCCCCTTGAAGCATCCGCATCGACTGCGAGCCGTTAGTTGGATCGGAACACTGCTGACGTTCCGTACAATGACACGGCTAAACGCAATGCCGTCGTTATCCATAGTGCCCAAATCAAGGAAGCTGCGGTCCACTGCGAACAATGCATTCCTGGCAGCAGAACGGTCTGCAACCACTGTGTTTGCCAACCTGGGATACCCGAAGGCAAGCCAACCCGCCGCAAGGAACATGAGCAGCCCAAAGAGAACGATGATCCTGGACACAAAAACACTCCTATGTGCGGCGATTCACTCCGCATCCCCAAAACATGAAGCGCGGTCGATGCGGGGTTGGCCTCCCTCAGGATCGAACCTCAACGCCAATCTTCGCCCATCGGCTGACTTTGACGATGATCGCCCACACCTGACATCTAAGGTTACCCCCCCCCCAATCGCACAAGTCAAGAAAAAACTTTATCTTGTTATTGTGATTTAGTGTTAGGACTACGTATGACTTGCACAGCCTGTTCTCCGCTGCCACTTGATTTACTTTGGTCACACGCCGTGGCTGAGCGAAGAGTTGTCTCCGTTCCTCAACCTCGCATTCTGCCCGGCCTGGCTTTTCTGTTGGCCTCCGGCTTCAACGAAAACTATCATGCTGCACGGGGTTTGACGTCCTATGGATGGCGCGCCGCAGGACGGCACGGGATAGCGCATGTAGCGCGGCCGCCCTCGGCCGGGACGAATCCCAGGAGAGTTGCCGCAAAGCTGGTGTCAGGAGAACGACGGATGGGTGCCAAGGCGAAGCAACCGAACTTCGTGCTGATCAATTGCGACGATCTGGGCTACGGCGATCTGGCCTGTTACGGGTCGCCCTACAACCGTACTCCGGCCCTGGACCGCATGGCCGCCGAGGGCGTGCGGCTGACGGACTTCTACATGGCCTCGCCCGTCTGCTCGCCGTCGCGCGGAGCGATGATGACCGGCTGCTACCCGCCGCGCATCAGCTTTGACGTCTTCGAGCCCGTCACGCGGCCCGGCGTGCCCAAGGCCGTCAACTCCTGGGTCCTGTTCCCCGGTTCGCCCGGCGGCCTGCACCCCGACGAAATCACCGTCGCGCGGCTCCTGAAGGACCAGGGCTACGCCACCTGCCACATCGGCAAGTGGCACTGCGGCGACCAGCCGGAGTTCCTGCCCACGCGACACGGTTTCGACTACTACTTCGGCCTGCCCTACAGCAACGACATGGGCATCCAGCCGCCGCACCCCGACCGGCCTCCCCTGCCCCTGATGGAGAACGAGGAGCCGATCGAGCTGCAGCCCGACCAGCGGTCGCTGACGATCCGCTACGTGGAGCACAGCGTGCGCTTCATCCGCCAGAACCGCGAGCGACCGTTCTTCCTCTACCTGGCCCACATGCACGTCCACCTGCCGCACTACCCGCCGGAGATCTTCCTGCGGCGAAGCGCGAACGGCCCTTACGGCGGCGCGGTCGAATGCATCGATTGGTCGGTCTCAGTGATCCTGCACGAGTTGCGGCGACTGGGTCTGGACGAGAACACGCTGGTGGTCTTCACCAGCGACAACGGCAGCCGCGGCGATCGCGGCGGCAGCAACCGCCCACTGCGCGGCATCAAGGGCACGACGTGGGAAGGCGGCCAGCGCGTGCCGTGCATCGCCTGGTGGCCCGGCCGCATTCCCGCCGGCACCGAGAGCGGCGAGGTGGTTACGGCCATGGACTTCCTGCCGACCTTCGCCAACCTGGCCGGGACCAAGGCGCCCGACGACCGGACGATCGACGGCAAGGACATCCTCGGCGTGCTGACCGGCCGTGAGAAGTCGCCGCACGAGGCCTTCTTCTACTACCAGGCCAACCGCCTGAACGCCGTCCGCAGCGGACCGTGGAAGCTGCACGTCGGCGTGGACGGTCGCCCGACGTGCGAACTCTACAACCTGGAGAACGACATCGGCGAGAAGCAGAACGTGGCCGACCAGCACCCCGACGTAGTCGCGCGGCTGCAGAAGCTGATCGCCGCCTGCCGCGAGGACATGGGCGACGCGATGACCGGCGTCAAGGGCAAGAACCGCCGCCCCGCCGGCCACGTGGACAACGCCAAGCCCCTGGCCGAACAGGACCCGACGCACCCATACATCATCGCCATGTACGATCTGCCGGACGTGGGGTAGAGGGATTGTGACTGCGTTCACCTAGCCGTGCTGCCGGCGTCTTACCAGCCATTCATCGTGGCCTCAGGCTAGGCCACGTCACTCGTTTCACGTAACCGTTCACGGCCTTTCGGTCGGCCAGGCTGAGGATGAGCCTGACGAACAGGACATTTCCCCGCCCGCCTGCAAAACGCA
>JAFGJR010000283.1 GCA_016928975.1 Sedimentisphaerales bacterium
CATAGTTCATAATACCCAAGTCAGCCCAGCGACTGAACCGCTTGGCCGACGGCTGTAGTTGTCCAATTCCCGCTGAACCAACACACCGGCAGGACCTCTTGGGGCGAGCAGGCATGCTTGCTTCGCGCGGACGTCTCTTGCTCGGAGATGGACTGCGCCGGCTCCGCGGTGCAGGAACTCAGCCATAGACAACTTCCCCGTTGCGGGCGAAGTCGACAATGCGCGACTCGCCGCTTTCCCATTCTTGCGGCGTCATGGCGGTAGCCTCGATGGGAGCGAACACGGTATAGATGGCGGTCGAGAGAATGTCGATTCTCTCCCAGTAGTCCTTGCCGGCAAAGTCGTCCGAAATCACCACCAGATCGATGTCGCTGCCTTCACGCTGAGTGCCTGTGCTGTAGGAGCCGAACAGAATGATCTTCTGGGGCTTGACTCTCTCCGCCTCCAACGCCTTCCCAAAATCACGAATGAGCTTCAAAACTGATTCTTTATCCACTCCAGAATCTCCTGGGTCTGCGTCAGAATCTGCGTAGCGATACCCTGTGTATACTTGCTCTGCAACTTGTCTATGTCATCTGGGTAGCGTGTGCCCACACTGGCTTCGTTGAGCCTCGTAATGGCCTTACCCTTGTCTATATCCGGTTTCAAGCCGATCTTGTCCAGTAGAAAGAGGAGGTTGTGCGTCTTGGGTGGCGCCTCCTGCAGGGTCTGCTCGTACAGCCCTTTCAGCGCCTTCTCTACTGCCAGGTGGCACATGAACACCGCGTAGAAGTACCTGCCGCCCTTGGCCATGAGCTTGGCGGTATCCACGTCGTAGTCGGCCTGCTTGAGCCATTCAATGACCCTTTTGTCCATTTGGCTACTCCATCGCGGCGCCACGACGTACTTGTCTGATTCGACGGGTTCTCATAGCTGTATGATATCCAATTGGGCGTAGATTACAACCGCCAGGGGCTGCGCAGCGGGCGCGCGAGCAGGCGGTTGGCCTCGGCGTCGTTGAGGAATTGTTCGGCTTTGGGGTCCCAGCGGAGCTTTCGACCGGTGCGGATCGCGATGTCGTCGAGGTGGCAGACTGTGTCCGACCGCACGGCTGCTTCGATATGACTGATCGGGGTCTGGCGGGTCCTCACGCATTCGAGGAAGTTGCGCTTGTGGTTGTTGCTGACGGGCAGGCGTGGCTCGCTCGAGTCGAAGGTAGTCTGAAGGAGCGATTTCGGTCCGGCGTCGGTGCCGCCGCGAGAGGTGATCACCCAGCCGTCGGAGCCGATGAACAGGATGCCGCAGCCTTTCATGTCGAGGACCGGTGTGACGAACTGCGGGAACTCCTGCTCCGTGTGCCTCGAATCCATGTGGATCATTTTGACGCCGTTGGCGTAGAGGTGCTCGACGCGCCACGTGACGGGCGTGTCGCACAGGCCGTCGGCGGGAACTGCACCGGTGCCTTCGATTTCCAGCGGGCCGGTATCGTCGCTGTCGTTGCCCCATTGAGCGATATCGACGTGGTGGATGCCCCAGGCGCCGCTGAGACAGCCCAGGCCGTAATCGTGGATGTGCATCCAATAGCCGGGACTGCCCTCGGCGCGCGAGGCCGCCCGCTCGAACGTGTACGGTGCCCACGGAGCGGGACCCAGCCACGTATCGTAGTCGAACTCGGCGGGGTCGGGTTGCGGCTGAAGCGGCTGATTCGCCAACTGCGCTCCCTGTACCGACCCGACGACGATCGTGTGCAGCTTGCCGATCCGGCCGTTGCGCACGAGCTCGCAGCCGAACCGGAACCCCTGGTCCGAGCGTTGCTGGGTGCCAAACTGGAAGACGACGCCATAGCGGTTGACCGCCTCTCGCAGGGCCTTGGCCGCCGCGACGTGCACATCAATCGGTTTCTCGAGGTACATGTCCTTGCGGTTCTTCGCCGCTTCAATGGCAATCAGGGCGTGCCAATGATCGGGCACAGCGATCAACACCGCGTCGATGTCCGGCCGGGCCAATAGCTCGCGATAGTCGCTGTATGCCTTGCAGTCGCTGTCGCCGTACCTCCCGTCGACGACCTGCTTCGCGCGCTCGCGGAACTTGCGTCGCAGGTCGCATACCGCCAGCATGTGAACGTCGTCCTGGCCGGTGAAGCTGCGCAGATGCCCGCCGCCCATGCTGCCGACGCCGATACAGCCCATCACGACCTTCTCGCCGGGCGCCGTGGCGCCGAGCACATGCGCCGGCACGATGTAGGGAAATCCCGTCACCGCCGCACCCAGGACGGCGGCGGTCTTCATGAATGTACGGCGATTCGTGGCTGTTTTCATCGTCGTCCCATTATAGTCCCACTCGCTGTCCATCGCCACATCTTGAATTCCTCTGTGATTGCGCGCCCGGTCGTGTTACACTCGTAGGCGATGAAACCGGACCGATCATCTTGAACAGGCATTTCGATTTCGAGGACTGACTATGACTGGCGACACGATGAAGACATCGAGACGGCAACTGCTAAAATCGGCCACCGGGGCGGCGGCGTTCACGATCGTTCCTCGCCACGTGCTGGGTGGGCAGGGCGGGACGGCACCGAGTGAGAAGCTGAACATCGCCGGCATCGGCGCCGGCGGGATGGGGGGCAGCGACATCGAGCAGGTGGCCCGTGACCGCGGCGCGCGGATCGTTTCTCTGTGCGACGTGGACCTGCGGCCGCCGCATCGGGAGCGCACACAAATCCCGAAGTTCCCCGACGCCAGGGTGTACCAGGACTTCCGCAAGATGTTCGACGACATGGGCGACAAGATCGACGCCGTGATCGTCGGCACGCCCGACCATACGCACGCCGTGGCGGCGATGGCCGCTATCCGGCGGAAGAAGCACGTGTACTGTGAGAAGCCGCTGGCTCATTCCGTCGCCGAGGTCCGCGCCCTGATGAAGGCGGCCCAGGAGCACAAGGTCGTGACCCAACTGGGCAACCAGGGACACTCGTTCGATACGATCCGCACGTTCTGCGAGTGGGTCTGGGACGGGGCCATCGGCAACGTGCACACGGTCCATTGCGGGTGCAGAGCCGTCAACTCCGGCATCGATAGGCTGTCTCAGATGAACGAACAAGAGGAGGTCCCCGAAGGCCTGAGCTGGGATCTGTGGCAGGGCCCCGCGAAGGAGCGGCCGTACCATTCGTTCTACCTGCCCGGACGCTGGCGCGGTTGGGTCCCCTTTGGCAACGGCACGATCGGCGACTGGGCCTGCCACGTTGTGGACCCCGTATTCTGGGCCCTCGACCTCGGTGCCCCGACGTCCGTTGTGGCCGAGGTCAAGGACTACGATCCCAAGACGCAGGGCGACGCCTTCCCCAAAGGCGACATTATCACGTTCGAGTTCCCCGCCAAGGGCAATCGCGGGTCTGTCAAGCTCGTCTGGTACAGCGGCAGCGAGGGAATCCCGGTGGCCAGGGAGCTGGAGGCGGGCCGCAAACCCGTCGATACCGGGGCCTACGTCTACGGCGACAAGGGCGTCATCATGTACGGCTCGCACGGCGCCGGCGGCGTGCGAATCATCCCGGAACAGAAGATGAAGGCATACAAGAGACCTGCGCAGAAGGTCCCCCGGGTCAAGGAGCATCACGACGACTGGCTCCGCGCGATCCGCGAAGGGCGCAAGGCAGGCTCCGACTTCTCTTATGGCGGCCCGCTGACCGAGATCGCCATGCTCGGCGTGATCGCCCTCAAAGTGCCGGGCACGAAGCTCCAGTGGGACGCGGCGAATATGCGTTTCACGAACTGCGACGAGGCCAACCAGCACGTCAACCCGCCATACCGCCAGGGCTGGACGCTGTGATTGACCATTGATGATCTGGTCAGACGCGCGATGGTGAGGGCGTCTGGCCCTTGGATGAGCAATCTGTTCTCGCCGTCGTGGGCGTGCGAGCGCCTGTGTTCCCCCGGAATTCGTCTGATTGTCAATACGCGCCAGCGGGTGAATTACGGATACTCGCAGTCGCCTTAGAAATCAGCCTCGCGGTCCGGAGTCCAAAATGTGAAATGTGTAGGTGTGACACTCATTCCCCCGTCACTTCTTCCCCGCGGGTACCCGCGGTTAGAGAAGAACGAGGGCCTGCACTCGGGTGTGCAGGCCCCCGTCTCGTTGATTCCCTGACGACGAATACCTGTCGCCCGAAGGATCCCGGCCGCAAATGCTATCAAGCGGTCTGTCTGCAGAATCTACTTGGCAATGGCTGTGACTTCGACATTGTCGATGGCCCACCACCAATCGTTTCCGGCATCGAACAGACCGAAGGTCAGGACCATCTTCTTCGCTCCGGCAGGAGGCTCGATCTCGATCGTGACCGTTTCGTTCGTGGCATAGGGCTTGTAGTTCGGGCTGCCGCTGTTCGATTCCCAGCGGAACAGTTCCACGGCCTTGGCCCCATCGAAAGAGACCTTGAGATTCCCGGTTTGATGGTAGTCGTCGTCGTACTCCGGCCGCCAGCTCGAGTCGAACGTCAGCGTCAGTGAGCCGGCCTGGGCGTCGGAGATGTCGATTGCCGTGGTGCTCAGATACGTGTTGTACCAGCCTGTGGCGTGATCGATATCGTCCCACTCATCGGGGTCTGCGATCGCCACGGTGCCGCTGCCGAGAGTGAATGTCGAGCGTTCCTGATCGCCGGCCGTGGTCGTCCACCAGACCTTATCGGCGAAGCTCCAGCCGGCCCATTCCGTCACGCCGTCCTGTGCCGGATTGCCGGCGCCGGGAACGCCCTTGTCGTCAATCGTCCAGCCCGCTGGCGGCGTCTTCGTCCACACCTCGTCTCCGGCCACACCCTCATCCACGTTCTTGCCCAGAGCCAGGCCCTCAAAGTCTTCTGAGAGCAGGATGACAGCCTGGGGACTTGGCTTGATCACCGCGACGTCATCGATCCAGAGCTGTCCGGAGCCACCCGGCTTCGGATTGTTCCGATCACCGATGCCGATCGCCATCTTCTTGACAGCGGTCAGATTCACGCCTGCGTCGGTGAACGTGCTCAACGGGATTTGCCACTCCGTCCATCTGGCTTTGGCCAGTCGAGCGGAATCGGGATGGATTGCGACACCGATGTTGCTGGCTTTGTCCTCGACGGAAACATAGAGCCCCTCCAGGCTGTTGGCTGCGGCGCCTCGGAAGTATAGCCGCACGGCTGTCACGCCGTTCGCCGTCCAGTCCTGAGGTGTCACCCAGGTCCGCACGGTTTCGGAGTAGTACGGGCTGTCGGCGTTATTGTAGGCCAGCGGCATGGACTGCACGCCGCCGTGGACAATCGTCTTCTCCATGATGTCACGCTGCGTCGGGTCATAGCCGACCATGGCTCCGGACCCGTTGCCCGGATTGCCACTGGGGAAGAACTCGTCTTCGGAGAAGCCCCAGCCGTCGATCCAGACCTGGAAGACGCGCATCGGCGAATCATTCGTGTAGGTCTCGAAATCGTCGATCACAATGGAATCGGCGGTCGTAAAGCTCCAGATACTGCCTTTCCACGGGCCGTCCGTGGAGGTATCGCTGATCTCGTCCACGCGCCAGTAGTAAGTCTTGTTCCATTCCAGTCCCTCGACGTCATAGGACGTCGCGTCCAGTGCTTGCTGGCCGCAGTAGATTCCGGCGGTGTCGGGCATAGCGTCGGCGACGGCCTCGCGACTGTCGCCGAAGTAGACGTCGTGCCTGGCCGCCTTGTCGCCCGCTTGCCAGCGAAGCGTCAGTGACTGTGGCAGATTCGTGCTCCCCAGGGTCGGATATACGCGTCGTGAGAGCAACGGCCACTGCAGAGGACCGGCCGGAATGATCTGTCGGGTGACCGACGGGCTCTCCCAGGCCAGAGAGGCCACGGCTCCACCACTGCTCTCATAGTATTCCATGCGCAGTGCATAAATCTGGCCGCCTATGAGATTCACGGTCGCTCGATTCTCCGTCGTGCTGTGATCGGTCCAGTTGCCGATGAGGAGTTGGCCGTCAAGCCACAGGCGAACCCCGTCATCACTGGTGGTGATAAATGTGAAGGCCTCCGTCAGTGGAGCCTCCAAATCGGCCGTCCAGCGGGCCGAGAACAGGTCCACTCCGATCGGGGCCCCGGGGCCTCCCGGATCTCCCCAGTTGAAGCTGACATTCGGGTCGGTGCGCGTCAGCGCCGCACTTCCATCGAGGGAGGTGTTGCTGAAGTACTCACCCTTGAGGCCGCCGCCGGGCCCGGTTGTCGTGAAGCTCCAAACGCTGCCGGCGTGCACGTCCCCGGCGTTGTCGTACTCGTCCACGGCCCAATAGTAGGTGGTGTTCTCCTGGAGCGTGCCTGGCGTGAAAGTCGCTCCAAACTGATTGCCCTTGAACACCTCCGGTGCGCGAGCGGCGATGGCGGCCTGGTCTGTGTCAAAGTACACATCGTGCGCCGCCACATCGATACCGGCCTGCCAGGACAGGACAACGTTCAAATCGACCCATTTGGCCTTGTCCCACGGCTTGGGCTCCCACGCGGTCGACGGCGCCGCGGTGAAACTCCATACGTCACCTTGGATTGTCGCGCCGTCGGATCCGATCTCATCCACTCGCCAGTAATACGTCTGGCCGGGGGCCAGGCCCGGCGGATAGTAGTACGTTTTGCGCAAAACCGACTGGCGCCTGGCCACACGATCGGCGATGGTGAGCTCCAGAGTCGTGCCGAGATAGACGTCTTCAAACAACGCCCCGTCGGCAGGCGTCCAGGTGAGCAACCCCACCAGAACACCGGTGGCGCCGTCGGCAGGATCTGGGTTCGTGGCCTTCGTCGCGGCGCTACTGCCCATGGCTATGATCAGGCACACACCCGAGACCACGAGCAAGAGCATACTCTTTCGGTGCATACTTGTCCTCCTTCCCCCTCTGCACAGAGTTGGGTAACTGCATGTCGACCAGACACATCCGATCGACCACGCCTGCATCACGTGGATAATTCTGTGAGGTTCGCTCCACCTCCCTTCTGCCCGAAGGGCCTGGACATAGCAGATCGCCGGCCGGCTTCGAGGGTAACAGCTACGCATTTCACATTCCGCGAATGTTCGCGTCGTCGTTGGCCTCACCACATCTGTCCGGCCCGTGGGGGCCGGGAACCCACTTGTCGCGGTTCCATCCGAGGTGCTCGTTTGATGACATTATGGCGAAAGCAGGCGGGAAAGGCAAGGGCCTTGGGGTCCTTGATTCATGATTTGCGGTTTGTGATTAAGGGAGGGCACGTGTGTCGAATCCAGCGAGCGAGCACACGTGCCCCTTGTCAATGGGCTCGTACAGCCGCGTCACATCCGGTTTTGCACAGCCTGTCCGTACTTTATCAGTCGTACGCCGCCCGGAGAGATTTCGCAGTCCTGTGTGTGTCAGGGTCATGGACAGACTGCTGCAATAAACGGGAGGGTTCGCTCGCCTTCTCAAGGTGAAATGGGGCGCGGGTCGATATCCAATCGTGGACTCAAACGCGGCGACTCAGGCCAGGACGGACAAAGAGGCCAAGCCCGGCGAGAAGGCGCAGACCAGCCAACCGAAGAAAGAAGAGCCAAAGCCCGAAGGCACCCAAAACAAGCCACGATAGTGTCGCACCACTCGATGGCGGCCAACCATGCGAGTCTGGATTCGCAGCGCGCGCGAAAGTGATTGAAAGGGCCGGATGCCAGAGAGCCCCCGGCCTTTGCCATATACATACAGTCAGCCCGTCCGCGAGCATCTCCGCGGGCCCATCGGGATCGTCCCTCTCATTCCTCCTGCCTTTTCCGTCTCACAATAGCCCGGTTCCCGGTTGACAAGTCACGGGGACGATGGCTATTGTGGTTGCCGCACCCTTGAATTGCCTCTCTGACGTGGTTGTGAACAAACGGCTGGGCAGTGTCCTGCACGTAGGACGTGCGCCCCGGTGATGCCGGATGCGTTCACTGGAATCGCGGGTCTTCACGGGACTTCTGCCGAGCACCCCATGACAGCGCGGGG
The DNA here is from genome assembly GCA_016928975.1 of Sedimentisphaerales bacterium. Next base: position 7,939 of record JAFGJR010000283.1, read on the forward strand.
CCTATGGGCTCCGTTACCTCGAGGTGATAGACCTTAGTCCGCCGAAAGGAGGTATGAGGACTACTGGCAGCGGGCGGCCACGACCGGACTCGTGTGCGTCAGAACCCCGACAGGCAAGAGCAGGGCACAGTTCGTAACGGATACAAGGATGTATGACGTCGTGGAAAGCGGAAAGGAGAACCAATGAAGCGTAGACTACCTCGATTCGTGCTGGGCGTGTGTGTGTTGCTCGCCCTTGGAGTCAACAGTGTATCGGGCGTGACGGTCACGGTAAAAGTGACCGCAAGTGATGGCGCGAGCGGAGTACCAGGTGTGGTTATCGCGTATGGAGCGGGCGGTAATCCGTCCAGTGGGTATTTCGGCGCGTCGCCTCACAAGACCGATGGCAATGGACAGATCAGCGCGGACCTCAGTCCCGGGACGTATTCCTTCGAAGCTCGCCTCAACAACGGCAAGGCGGAGCAGTTGAATATCGTCGTCGCCGGGCCCGGGTCGGTGGTTGTGCCGTTCAGCACCTACAAGCTGACGGTGCGGCTGGAAGAGTGTGACACAGGGAACGGCCTCGATGGCGGCAACGCGCGCTACGGGCCGGACGGCATCCATACAACAAGCTGGTTCCCCGGCGGCCTAACCGGATCGAGCGCCCAGGGTGAGGCCGTCGCCGAGTTCTTCCCGGGCGACTACTCGTTCGAGATGCAGTACCAATCGACGGCACAAGTCAAGCCGCTGACCATGCCTGCGGCGGACACGACGCTGACGTGGCAGGCCTCCAGAGTCACTCTGCAATACAGCGGCTCGCTTTCATACGGTGGCTCGGTCGGTGACGGGACATGGTTCAACAAACCCACAATGTATCTGCTTGCGGGCACGTACAAGTTCCATGCACACGGCGGCACCGACGGTCGGTTCGATCTCACGATCGGCGGTTGCTCCGTCACGAAGAGCATCATTCTACTGATGCTCAAGGACCACAATGGCAATCCGCTGGCCGGAGGCAAGGCGCGCGGAGGAGAAGGGGCCTCCTATTGGACCTGGTGGGTGCCGGGCACCACGGACGCTACAGACGGAGCGCTCGTGGACGTCCGCAACGGCTTGAAGAGCACCATGTCTTATGAAATGCAGATCAACTGGGGCCGCGAGCACAAGACCCAGGACGTCTCGGTCAACTCGATCTTCATGTTCCAAACGGACCTCGTCGTGCTCCGGCTCGAGAAATGCGACGGGACGGGCCTTGCAGGTGGAAGAGCGAGGTATGGGGCAGGACCCTGGTTCTTCTGCGCCTGGTGGCCGGGTGGCCCGACGGACGCGTCGGGCGAGACCGAGGCCGAGATGTTGCCCGGGACGTATTCGTTCGAGATGCAGTACAAAGGGACCGCCGATCTGAGGATGTTGGTCGACATTCCGGCTGGAAATCCTGTCGTTTGGAAGACGACGAACGTGACCATGAATTGGGCAAAGAAGGTGTCCTACGGCGGCTTGTTCGGCGACTTCCACTGGTTCGACAAGCCGAGCATGGAGTTGCTGCCTGGGAAATACGTCTTCCACTTCAGGGGTGTTCTCTGGGGGCGAGAGAGCCTCGACATCGACCCGGACGATAACCCTTGTACGCCATTCAGCTACACGTACACGCCATGACGTGAATAAGGACAAGTGTGTGGAGACTCGGGGGCAGGTAAGCCGATCTTGCCTGCCCCATTCATGTGTGCGGCAGAGTGTAGCGCGTCACTGAGCCCTACTTGTCCTCCTTCTTCTTGCCGCCGAGCAGGCCGCCAAGGCCATCCACGATATCCGTCGCGGGCTTCTTGATCGCGTCCTTTACCCCGGCGGGGACCTTGTCGCCAAGCTGCTTCTCCACCTGCTTGTCCAACTCGCCGGCCAGCCGGTCTTTGCCGGCCTTGACCAGGGCCTGCTTGAACTCGTCGGTCAGGCCCTTGGTGTCGAAGACCAGGCGAGGGTCGTTCGTCGGGCCAACGACCCGGATCGTCGTGCTGAGCTCCTTCAACACATCCATGACCTGGGAAGTCTGCCCGGCATCGAATATCAGCACGCCCTTGCCTGTCCCTTTGCCCTGGAGGTCTTTGAGGCTCACCTGGAACGTCAGGTCCACCATGTCCTTCGTCAGTTGTCCGGTGAATGTCCCGGACGCCTTGCCCGACTGGAACGCGATGCCCGCGTCAGAGGAGAGCAGCGACTGCACCTTGCTCATGTCGAAGCCCTCGAAGGCCCCGGAGAGCACCGGCTTGCCGCCTTTGGAGTAGTCCATGACCGCCTTCATGGCGGCAGAAGTGTCATACGACTTCATCTCCAAGGTGACTGGCAGGCCCGCCGCTTTCGGCGCGTCGCTGACGTTCAGCAATTGGACGAGACTGTTCTTGAACAGCTCGGACGGAATCTCCACCTTGTCGGCCAGGATCTGCTTGGCCAGCATCTTGGGCGACGGTGGTGTCTTGGCCCGAGCGTCGAGGTATTCGAGGTATTTCTCCGGTTTCTTCTCGGCCTCGACCTCCTCTTCCGTTGCCTCGTTGGAGTCGGGCAGCCAGTCGCACAGCTTGCCCAACTGCTCCTTGATCTTCTTGTAGTCCTTGACGTACTTGTCAAGCTTGCCGAGGCTGCTTTCGCTGGTGCCATAGTCGCAAGGGTCGAAAGGCTCGTTCGCCTCCGGCGGGGTGGGCAGTACCGTCCCGGGCGTCTGGCGAGCCTGGCCGAATCGCACTTGTGAGACGGTCACGGTCTCCATCACCATCTTGCCCAACAGCAGGTCGCGCATGTTCGCGTCGGTCTCGATCTTCTCAATGGCCAGTCGATTCTGCTGCGGCTGCTGCGGATCGGTGAATTGCAGGCCGGTCAGGTAGGCGTTGCCGCCGATGAGGGAGATGCCCAGGTCGTTCACGTCCACCTCGGCCTTGTTCGCTTTGGTCAGAGCGTTGACGGTGTACCGTTTGATCGCGGTATCCTGGAGGAAGTGAGCGGCGAGGAGGAATCCGGCGATCAGCAGGATGGCCAGCGCAGCGCCGACCTTGCGGACATACTTGGCCTTGGCGAACATGGATTTGACGTCTTTCGTTCGCTTGCCGATGATGAGCCAGTCAAGGAACCGCACCCAGAACTTGGAGTAGTACTTGCGGAACGTCTCGGACTTCTCATCGAGCTTGACCATTACCTTGCGGAAGTTGATGACCACCAGGGCCATCACCAGCCCGGCGATCGCGCCGACGATGGGCCCCAGGACCAGGCCCCCGGCCAGAGCGAACCGGCTGAAATCCGTGATTCCGATGATGGGGGTCGAGGACAGCGTGGCCAGCAGGCCGCCCAGGTGGACGTGCACCCAGATGCCCGCGTAGTACAGCACCGGCGCCGCCGCCAGGCTCAGGGCCTTGGCCACGCCGAGCGACAGCATGAACAGGCCCAGGTGGAGGTTTACCACCAGCACGATCACCAGCAATACCGTGTGCAGGCCGGACCAGCCCGGCATCAGACCCATCCAGAAGCCGATCAGCACCGACAGGAAGATCAACGGCGGGGCGACGTTGCCCCGGAACACCGCCGACAGTTTGCGTACAAATCCCGGAAGAATCATCAAAGTCACCTTTCATTGTCAGATTGAGTATTCATGCCCCAACGTTCCGAGCGGCAAATTATATCCGTCGGTCGCGTCATCACGCAATCGAAATCCGGGGCAGGCGCAGCCGGCAAACCGGTCACGTGTGTGAGATTTTTTTCTGGCGCTACGTTAGTCCTTTGTTTACAGTGACTTATGAACCTTATAGCAAAGGAGATAAGTCATGGAA
>JAFGJR010000284.1 GCA_016928975.1 Sedimentisphaerales bacterium
TTCCATGACTTATCTCCTTTGCTATAAGGTTCATAAGTCACTGTAAACAAAGGACTAACGTAGCGCCAGAAAAAAATCTCACACACCGGCACCTGGCGCTTGGGCGCTTCATCGGGGCCACTGATCCGGCAACGTACCCACCCTCAAGACCAGAGATCTCGGTGAGCACGGATGTAACGCTGGCGGGTCCGGCGCAATCCACCTCATTGGGCTGGTGGTCTGTCGTCGCGGTCCGGACCGTGGCCGCGAGTCCTGTGGTGAGGGGATTTTTGACTTTTGAAATAGCGTTGCCTGGTCGTCGTGGGCCTGTATAATGGGAGACTCTCGGTATGGCGCTAGGGTCCCCGCGTTCGGCCCGGACGTGAGGATGGGCAAGGGACACGCGCGCCGCCGGGAGTGCCCGCCGAAGAGGTGAGGTCGCAATAACGAGGGAATTGTGAGCGTTCTTTCAGTGAGAAAAGGCGCTTTGCAGGAACGGTGTGCGGTGCACACCCCACGAGTCCTTTGAATAAGGAGGTTATGAGATGGCAAGACCAGTAACACTCTTCACGGGACAATGGGCCGACCTGCCGCTGGAGACACTGGCGCAGAAGGCCAAGAGCTGGGGCTACGACGGGCTGGAGCTGGCCTGCTGGGGCGACCACTTCGAGATTGACAAAGCCCTGAAGGACGACAACTACTGCAAGGCCAAACGCGCGATGCTCGACAAGCACGGGCTGAAAGTGTTCGCCATCTCGAACCACCTGGTTGGGCAGTGCATCTGCGATAATATCGACGCTCGTCACAAGGCGATCGTCGGGCCGGAGATCTGGGGCGACGGCCAGCCCGAAGGCGTCAAGCAGCGTGCGGCCCAGAAGATGATCGACGCTGCCAAGGCCGCCAAGAAGCTCGGCGTCAAGGTCGTCAACGGGTTCACCGGCAGCTCGATCTGGCATCTGCTGTACTCGTTCCCGCCGGCCTCACAGGAGATGATCAAGGCCGGGTACGATGACTTCGCCAAGCGATTCACGCCGATCCTCGATGCGTTCAAAAAGGAGGGGATCAAGTTCGGCCTGGAGGTCCATCCGACGGAGATCGCCTTTGACATCGCCTCCGCCCAGCGGGCCATCGATGCCGTTAAGGGCCACGAATGCTTCGGCTTCAACTATGACCCGAGCCACTTTGGTTATCAGCACGTTGACTATGTGAAGTTCATTCGCACGTTCGCGGATCGCATCTTCCATTGCCACATGAAAGACGCATGGTGGGGCCACGGGGACGGCACGGTGGGTGTGTTCGGCGGCCATACGGAGTTCGCCGATCCGCGGCGGTACTGGGACTTCCGCTCCATCGGCCACGGCGACATCAATTTCGAGGAGATCATCGTGGCGCTCAACGACATCGGCTATCAGGGCCCGCTGTCGATCGAGTGGGAAGACAGCCGGATGGATCGCGAGCACGGGGCGGCCGAGGCGGTTCAGTGCATCAAGGAGGCCGACTTCAAGCCGTCTCAGGTTGCCTTCGATGCGGCGTTCGAGAAGAAATGACAAGGATCGATCCGCGACCTGGACATCCAGGGGTGGATCGTGATGGAATTCGGGGTGGCAGCGTCAAGGCTGAAGGTCCTGTTCGTAGTGACGCCGTAGAGACGTTTGCGTCTCTGCGAATGCCCCTTTGGGCACGCTACAGACGGGCGGCGTATGACGCTGCCACCTGCACCATATGAAGCACGCGAAAACGTTCGACGGGATGGATTGAGACAGGAGAGCGGTGAGCATGAGCATGAACCAGAACGTCAGCCGGCGGCAATTCCTCGGGGGGATGGCCGGCACCGCGGTGGGGGCAGTGGCTTTTCCAACGATCATCAGCGCTTCAGCCCTTGGCAAAGACGGCGCCGTCGCGCCCAGCGAGCGGATCACGATGGGCTGTATCGGCGTCGGCTGGCAGGGCGGCTCCAATATGGGCCAGTTCCTCGGCGAGAAGGACTGTCGGATCGTCGCGATCTGCGACGTGGACAAGAACACCCTGCAAGGGGCGGTGAACGCCGTCAACAAGAAGTACGGCAACAAGGACTGCACCGCCTACAACGACTATCGAGAGTTGCTCGCGCGCAACGACATCGACGCAGTGTCACTGGGTCTGCCCGACCACTGGCACGCGATCCCGGCGATTGAGGCGGCCCGCTCGGGCAAGGACATCTTTGGCGAGAAGCCCTTCTCGCATGACTTGCTCGAAGGCCGGGCGATGTGCAATGCCGTCAAGAGATATGGGCGCATCTGGCAGACCGGGAGCTGGCAGCGTTCCGAGGCGCATTTCCGCTTCGCCTGCGAGCTGGTTCGCAACGGGCGGATCGGCACGGTCCACACCGTGGAGGTCGGGCTGCCCTCGGGACATGCGGATTTCTCAGGAACGGCCGGCAAGGAGCAGATCGTTCCGCCGCCACAGGGGCTCGATTACGACATGTGGATCGGTCCGGCTCCGTATACGCCGTACCGCGTCGCTCTGCTCCCAAAGAACTGGCGATGGGTCCTCGACTACGGCGGCGGCCAGCTCATGGACTGGGTCGGCCACCACGTGGACATCGCCCACTGGGGCATGGGCTGGGACACGACCGGGCCGCGGGAGATCGAAGGCACCGGCCAGTACCCCAAAGACGGGTTCTACGACAGCCCGACCCGCTATCGCCTCACGGCCAAGTACCCTGGCGACGTCACCATGATCATCGCCGGCGGGTACAGGGACATTCGCAGCGGGACCAAGTGGATTGGCGACAAGGGCTGGGTCTGGGTCGATCGCGGCAACATCAATAAGAGTGTCCAAACCGAGCCCATGTCCTTGAAGGACGAGAAGTTTGGTCCCGGTGACGTGCGGCTCTACGAGTCGCCGGGCCATTGGCGTGACTTCCTGGACTGTATCAAGAGCCGCAAGGAAACGATCACGCCGTGCGAGACGGCCCATCGCTCCGCCACGCCCGGCCATCTCGGCCGGATTGCCATGTGGCTCGGCCGCAAGATTCGTTTCAATCCTGATACGGAGGAGATTATAGGCGATCCGACCGCCACGGCAATGCTCGGCCGGCCGTTGCGAAGTCCCTGGCACCTGTAAACGCAATGGAAGAGGGCACTGGAATGATGCACAAGAACGTGAATCGACGTGACTTCCTCCGGACGGCCGCGGGCGCGGCCGCGGCGATGACTTTCCCCTGTGTCGTGCCGTCCTCGGTCCTGGGGGCGCAAGCGCCGAGCAACCGAATCGTCCTCGGTTTCATCGCCTGCGGAAAGCAAAGCCAGCACCTGATGCGGTCGTTCCTGAACTCGCCCGGCACGCAGGTCGTGGCGGCCTGCGACGTGGACAGGCTCAAGCTCGAGCGAAGCAGCAAGGGGATCGTCGAAAAGCACTATGCCGACAGGAAAGAGGGGTCCCATAAAGGCTGCGCTGCCTATGGTGATTTCCGCGATTTGTTGGCGCGCAGTGACATCGACGCCGTGGTGATCTCCACGCCGGACCACTGGCACGCGGTCACCGTGATCGAGTCGTGCAAGGCCGGCAAGGACATCTACTGCGAGAAGCCCCTGTCGCAGACGATCCAGGAAGCCCGGGCAATGGTCAACGCCGTTCGCCTGTACAACCGCGTGCTCCAGACGGGCAGCATGCAGCGATCCTCGCGGGAATTCCGATTCGCGTGCGAGCTGGTGCGAAACGGCTACATCGGAGATATCCAGCACGTCACCATCGGCGTGGGCGGCCCGCCGGAGGACAAGCCGTTGCCGGCGGAGCCTGTGCCCGATTATCTCGATTGGGATATGTGGGTGGGACCGGCAATGTGGCGGCCCTACAACAACGACCTGGCGCCGCATATCAGCTTCGACGGCTTCCCCAACTGGCGCTACAACAGCTACTACGGCGGCGGCGCCATGACTGACTGGGGCGCTCACCACTTCGATATCGCCCAATGGGCCCTTGGGATGGATGGGACCGGACCGGTCGAGATCATTCCGCCCGACGGCAAAGACTACAAGGTGCTCACGTACCGATACGCCAACGGCATCCCCATGACGCGGGACAACGCCAACGGCATCCTCTTCGAGGGCACCCAAGGCAAGGTGGAGGTCAATCGCGGCTATCTCAAGACCTGGCCCGATACTCTGAAGGACCAGGTCATCGGACCCGATCAGACGCATCTGTACGACAGCAAGAACCACTACACCGATTGGCTCGACGCCGTGCGCAAGCGCAGCAGGCCCATCTGCGACATTGAGGTCGGCGCCAGCTCGGTGACCGTGTGCCACCTGGGCAACATCGCCTACAAGCTGCAACGGTCCCTCAAGTGGGACCCGAAGCGCGAGGTGTTCGTGGGGGACGAGGAGGCGAACCGGCTGCTCTCGCGCGCGACGCGGAGCCCGTGGCATCTGTAGCAACGAACAAGGAGAACGGCATATGAGCAAGAGAACGATGTCGCGGCGTCGGTTCCTGACGAGCGTGGCAGGTGCATCCGCAGGCGTGGTCGGCCTCCCGTACATCGTCAGCTCATCGGCGCTGGGAGCGAACGGTGGCACGGCGGCAAGTGAGCGAATCACCATCGGTTGCATCGGCGTTGGAGGCCAGGGCACCGGCAACATGCAGGGCTTTCTTGGCAAGGGCGACCAGGTCCGGGTCGTCGCCGTATGCGATGTGGACAAACGCAACGCCGACAAGGCCAAGCGCATCGTGGACAAGAAGTACGGCACCTCCGACTGCGTGATCTATCGCGATTTCCGCGAGATCATCGCGCGGGCGGATATCGACGTCCTGTCGCTGGCGATGCCGGATCACTGGCACTCGATTCCCGTGGTCCTGGCGGCTCAGGCGGGCAAGGACATGTACGGCGAGAAGCCCCTGGCCCGGACGATCCACGAGGCCAAGGTGATGCGCGATACGGTGAACCGCTACGGCCGAATCTGGCAGACCGGAAGCTGGCAGCGCTCCGTCGCGAACTTTCATCACGGCGCCGAGCTGGTCCGCAATGGGCGGATCGGCAAAGTCACTCGCGTGGAGGTGGGCCTTCCTACTGGTGGCGGAAGTGACAATAAGCCGGTGGTACCGGTGCCGGAGGGATTGGACTGGGACTTCTGGTTGGGACCGGCCCCCTGGGTTCCGTTCCGCGGCGTCTATCATTGGGATTGGCGCTGGATCATGGACTACTCCGGCGGCCAGTTGACCGACTGGGCGGGCCACCACATCGATATCGCCCACTGGGGTCTGGGTCTCGATGACACCGGCCCGGTGGAGATCGAGGGCAAAGGGGTCTATCCGAAGGATGGCATCTTCAACGTCCCGACTGAGTACAAGTTCACCTGCAAGTACGCCGACGGCCTGGAGATGGTCGTGGCCAACGACCGGCAGGTGCCCAAAGGTATGGGAACGGTCTGGTACGGCGAGAAAGGCTGGGTCCACGTGGATCGCGGCCGCCAGGCGACCGAGCCGGCGAGTCTCTGGAATGAGACCATCGGCCCCAACGAGAATCGGCTCTACGAGAGCCGCGATCACCATCAAAACTTCCTCGATTGCGTGAAGTCCCGCAAGAAGACGATCACGCCGATCGAGGTGGCGTGCCGCTCGATCAGCGTGGGCCTGCTCGGCGAAATCGCCATGCTGCTGGAGCGCAAGGTCCGGTGGGACCCGGTGAAAGAGGATTTCGTCAACGATCCCGAGGCCAGCCGGCTGCTGTCACGGCCGATGCGAGCCCCGTGGCATCTGTAGGAAGTGTGAAGTTTGAAGTGTGAAGTGTGAAGTCGGAGAGAGCACGAGGCTCTTGCTTCAAACCTCAAACTTGAAACTTCAAACTTGGTTTCAATGAGGTGAAAGGAGCTAAGATGATCAGGTCGAGAAGGATGGCCGCCGTGTTGCTGGCGAGCTTCTGTCTGTCATTGATCGCGGCGCCGCTGTGGGCGGAGTCGCCAAAAGAGCTGCGCAAGGTAACGGAGGAGGAGATCGCCAAGATCACGGCGGCTATGCCGGCCAAAGCGGTGGTCGCGCCCGCGCAGCCGCGCAAGATGCTCGTGTTCTGGCGCTGCGAGACGTTCTTCCATACGGTGATTCCCGTGGCGAACGAAGCGCTCAAGATCATGGGCGCCAAGACCGGGGCGTTCCAGGTGACGGCGGTTACCGATGACTACTCGGTTTTCACCGCCGACACGCTCAACCAATTCGACGTGGTCTGCCTGAACAATACGACGAGCCTGAAGTTCGATCCCGAGAAGACGCCGGAGCGGTGCAAGGCACTGATGGACTTCATCAAGGACGGCAAAGGCATCGTTGGGATTCACGCCGCCGCGGACAACTTCTACCAGTGGCCCGAGGGCCAGGAGATGATGGGCAATAAGTTCACCGGCCACCCGTGGGGCGCCGGCGGCACCTGGGCGTTCAAGATCGACGAGCCCGATCATCCGCTGATGGTTCCTTTCAAGGGCCAGGGCTTCAAGCTCAGCGACGAGATCTACCGGACGGACCCGCCGCTGTACTCTCGCGACAAACAACTGGTTCTGATGAGCTTGGACACGAGCGACCCGACGACCCGCAACGTGCGGGATTGGAAGGACACGGACGCCGACACCGGCATCACCTGGATCAACGACGTTGGCAAGGGCCGGCTCTTCTATTGCTCGTTCGGCCACAACGACGCAATCTTCATGAACACCGTCCTTCTCGAACATTATCTGCGTGGCATTCAGTTTGCCGCGGGCGATTTCAAGGTGCCGACGAAACCAAAGGGATCAGTAAAGGAGCAGAATATGGCGCAGCAACAAACGGCAGGGGGCAACTGGGACAAACTCAAGACCTATGATTTCGGGGACAGCCGACTGCCTTTGACGGAGATCAGCGATGAGATCCGCAAGGCGTACGGCAAGCCCGCGGAGCTGAAGAAGTTCGAGACGTCACTGCTGGACGTCGTCAAGTCGGGCGCGAAGTACGCAGGCAAGCAATACGCCTGCCGCGAGCTGAGCATCATCGGGACGGAGCAGTCGGTGCCCGTGCTGGCTCCGATGCTGACGAACCAGGAGTATTCGGACATGGCGCGGTATGCCCTGGAGCGAATCCCGGGCGAGGCGGTGGACAAGGCGCTGCTCGCAGCGATGGGCAAAGCCGAAGGCAAGGCCAGGATCGGGATCGTCAACAGCCTCGGCGAGCGCAGCTACAAACCGGCGGCCGGTGAGATCGCCAAGCTCGTGGACAACTCGGACAAGGTGCTGGCCAGCGCTGCGATCAGTGCGCTGGGCAAGATCGGTGGAGCCGAGGTGGTCCCGGCGTTGGACAAGGCCCTGGCGAGCGCTGCCGACAGTCAGAAGATGGCTGCGTACGATGCCTATCTGAAGGTCGCTGAGAAGATGATGGCCCAGGGCGACAAAGCCGGCGCCGTGAAGATCTATGCCGGCTTGAACAAGCAAGGCGTGCCCCAATTGGTCCGCACGGCGGCCCTCAAGGGCATGGTGGGTGCCGCCAGCCCGAAGAGGTAAACCTGAGCGGAGCAGTACGAAGGGATGCGGGATGCCGTGCTCGCGCTTGCGCAAGCGTGCCGTTCTACGCATGTCTACGCAAGGCAAACATGGTGCCCGGTGTCCGACAGGTAGTCTGACGTGGATAGGATTCTGGACATGGCTTGGCAATCGAGAAGGTTCTGTGTGTTGTTGGCGATGGCGTTTGCCGTGGTTCTGGCCGGCACGGCGGCAGTAGCCGTGGCGCAGGATGAAGCCAGCCAGGAAATCATCAAGCAGGTGATCGAGGCGCTGCGAGGCGACGACCCCGAGATGCAGACCGGCGCGATCACTATCGTTCGCGAGATCCCCGGCGCGGAGGTCACCAAAGCTCTGACCCAGGAGCTGCCCAAGCTGCCTGCGGCGGCACAGGTGCAACTGCTCTCGGCGCTGGCCGACCGGGGCGACGCGCTGGCGTTGCCGGCGGTGGTCGAGCAGGTCAAGTCGCCCGACGAGTCCGTCCGCGTGGCCGCTCTCAAGGCTGTCGGCCAGTTGGGCGGCGGCGCCAGCGTCCCGTTGCTGGCTCAGCAGGCAGCGGTGGCCAGGGGTGCAGAGCAGAGAGCGGCTCGTGAGAGTCTCTATCGGTTGCGCGGCGCCGAGGTGGATGCGGCGATCCTGGAGAATGTCGTTTCTGCCGCACCCGGCGTGAAGGTCGAGCTGGTCAGTGCCATCGGCGAGCGCAATATAGGCGGCGCCGTCAGGGCTCTGCTCGCGACGGCCGCAGAGGACAACCGCAAGGTGCGACTGGAGTCGTTCAAGGTCCTGCGGATTATCGCCAGGCCGGACGATCTGCCGGCCCTGGTGAACCTGCTGCTGGAGGTCAAGAGCGATTCCGACCGCAACGAGGCGGAGAAGATGGTGGCGGCTGTCGCGCACAAGATCGAGGAGAAGGGCCGCCAGGCAACCGCGGTGCTGGCCATACTGCCGAATGTGAAGGAGGCCACCGGTCGGGCGTCGTTGCTTCGCACGCTCGGGCGGATCGGAGACGGCAGCGCGTTGCCGATCCTGCAGGCCGCTCTGACCAGCCGCGAGCCGGAAATCCAGGACGCCGCGATCCGAGCCCTTGCCGACTGGCCGACGCCGGAGCCGGTGCCCGATCTGGTGAAGGTCGCGCAGACCACCGAGAACAAAGTACACAAGGTGCTCGCGCTTCGCGGTTTCGTGCGGCTGCTCAGTCTCGACGGCAGCCGGCCCGCCGACGAGGCAATCGATCTGTACAGGAAGGCGATGGAGTTGGCCGGCGATGCGGCGGAGAAGAAGAGAGTCCTTTCCGGCTTGTCTTCCGCCAAGTCCGTCGCCGCTCTGACAATGGCGGCTCAATATCTCGATGATATCACGTTGCACATGGAGGCGGAATCCGCCGCCGTGCAGATCGCTCAGGCCACCGCCGGAAGCGACCCACAACAGACGAAGGAGGTGCTCCGGAAGGTGATCCAGAGCACGAAGAACGACACCCTTCGTCAGCGGGCGCAGCAGATTCTCGACCAGACCGACCGGTTCGAGGACTACATCGTCGCGTGGTTGGCGAGCGGCCCCTACACGAAGGAGAACGTGGACGGACAGGGTTTGTTCGACGTGGCGTTCGCCCCGGAGCAGGAAGTGCAGCCGGCTCTGTGGCGGCTGGTTTCCGCCGGCACGAACGAGCAACGGCCCTGGCTCATCGAGCTGGAAAAGGACGCCGCCCTGAACGGCGAGAACCGCGTCGCCTACCTGCGAGCGCGGGTCTGGTCCCCAAAGGAGCAGAAGGCGCAGCTCGAGCTGGGCAGCGACGACGGCGTGAAAGTCTGGCTGAACGGCCAACTCGTGCACGCCAACAACGTGATTCGGCCGACCGAGCCGGGGCAGGACAAAGCCCCGGTGACGTTGAAAGAAGGCTGGAACCCGCTGTTGGTCAAGCTCACCCAGGGTGACGGACAGTGGTCTCTGTGCATGCGGTTCCGCAGCCCCGACGGCGCCAAACTCGAAGGTCTGAAATCGGAGCCTCAGTAATCGAATGACGCGGTCTTTTGATTGTGAAGACACGGTGTGGGAGGGATGACATGAGATATGGTTCGAGATACCTGATTGTCCTTTCCTGTGTCCTTGTGCTTGTCACGGCAGCCGTACGGGCAGCCGATGTGGACCCGTTCATGGGCGACTGGCAGGGCGACTGGGAAGTCGTGGATGCAGGGCAATCGGGTCCCCTGGCGGCGCAGGTGATTGCCCTCGGCGGTGGAGAGTACCGAATCAGGCTCCTGGAGAGCTTCACCATGGTGACGGACGCCTACGCCGTGCTTGATGGCCGGCTACAAGATGGCGCCGTGAAGTTCACGGGCAGGCTGAATCCTGATAGCACCACCGTCATCGGCGACATAGCGTTGACCTTGGACAAGGACAGGGGCACCGGTCGCTTCCAGGGCGACGCGAACGGTCAGGATGTCAAGGGCTCGCTGTCGCTCAAAAGGACCGTGCGCGAGTCGCCGACCCTCGGCGCCAAGCCGCCCGTGGGCGCGGTCGTGCTCCTCGACGGCACGAACTTCGACAAGTGGCTCAGCCTCGGTGGCCCCAGGGGAATGATCAACATCACAGAGGCCGTCGGCAACGCTCAGAATGCGGCCGCGTACCTGAAGGCGAAGATCTGGTCGCCCAAGAGCCAGGCGGCGACGTTGCTGCTTGGCAGCGATGACGGCGTCAAGGTCTGGCTCAATGGCAAGCTGATCCACGCCAACAACGCGTTGCGCGGCGTCAGTCCCGATCAGGACAAGGCCGCCTTCACGCTGAAGGAAGGGACCAACGAGCTGATGCTCAAGGTGACCAACGGCGCCAGCAAGGAGAAAGACGCGGTCGTCACGGTCGTCCACAACGGCGTGGTCATCCACAACCGGCTTGCGATCCCACATCCCACAGGCGGCGCGCTGGATGACAGAATCGCCGAGCCCGGTCCCATCTACTTTCAGGACCATGGCAATCTCGTGCAGTTCCGCAACATGTGGCTGGTCGAGCAGAAGTGAGTGCAGGTGCGCCACAATCCGAGGCCGCTTGAGTCGGCAGCATATGCCAAAGGTCGTTTTGAGGACAACGGATATGGAGAACAAGGCAAAGGTCGGAAGCGACGGGGAGCTTTCTCGTCGTGATTTCATGGGTGCCGCCGCGGCAGTCGCGGCATTCACCATCGTGCCCCGGCGCGTTCTGGGCGGCGCGGGCAATACGCCTCCGAGCGGAAAGCTGAACATCGCCGGCGTCGGCGTCGGCGGCATGGGGCAGAACAACGTCGCCAGGTGCGCCGAGGCAGGCGAGAACATCGTGGCCTTGTGCGACGTGGACACCAAGTACTCTGCCGAGGTCTTCAAACGGTATCCCAAAGCGCGCCAGTGGACGGACTTTCGCAAGATGCTCGATGAGCAGAAGGACATCGACGCGGTGGTCGTCGCCACGCCGGACCACTTGCACGCTGTCGTGACGATGGCCGCCATGCAGCGAGGCAAGCACGTCTACGTCCAGAAGCCGCTGACGCGAACCGTGTGGGAAGCCCGCATGTTGACCGAGGCGGCGCGCAAGTACAAGGTCGCGACTCAGATGGGCAACCAGGGCCATTCCAGCGAGGAGGTCCGGCTGGTCAATGAATGGATCCAGGACGGCGCGATCGGGAACGTGACCGAGGTGCACTGTTGGACGAACCGCCCGGTGTGGCCGCAGGGGATCGACCGGCCGAAGGACGCGCCCCCGGTGCCGGAGACTCTGGACTGGGACCTCTGGATTGGCCCGTCGCCGATGCGGCCGTACAATCCGATCTATCTGCCATTCAACTGGCGTGCGTGGATCGACTTTGGCGCCGGCGCCCTGGGTGACATGGGATGCCACGTGATGGACGCGGCGTTCTCGTCGCTGAAGCTCAAGTACCCGGTGAGCGTCCAGGCCAGCCACTCCTGGGAAGTGAAGCAGATGTGGACGCGGTTTGACAACAAGGAGACGTATCCTTCCGCCGAGGTGGTGCACTATCAGTTCCCCGCTCGCGGGAACATGCCGCCTGTGAAGCTGCACTGGTACGACGGAGGCATCCTGCCGCAGCGGCCCGACGATCTCGAGCCGGGACGAAGGATCCCGGAGAGCGGCACGATCTTCGTCGGGGACAAAGCCAAGCTCGTTTGTGACACGTACAGCGAGAATCCCCGCATCTTCCCCGAGAGCAAAATGAGGGCCTACAAGAGGCCTGCGAAGACGCTGCGCCGCGTCGAAGGCGGTGTGGACGGCCATGAGAGGGACTGGATCAGCGCGTGCAAGGGCGGACCGGCCGCCAGTTCCAATTTCGACTATTCCGGCCCGTTCACCGAGACGGTCGTCATGGGCAATCTGGCCGTTCTCAATCCGGACAAGGTTCTGGAATGGGATGGCGAGAACATGCGCATGACCAACGACGAAGGGGCCAACAGTTATGTCCGACCCGAATATCGCGAGGGCTGGTCGCTGTAGGAAGGCACTATTTGGCATCGAATCTTTCATTCCGCACAAGTAAAGGAGCTGAGCTCATGTCGAACATCACACGTCGTCAGTTCATCAAAGGCACCGCGGCCGTTGGCGCCGCATGCACCATCAGCTTCCCGAAACTCATCCGGGCCCAGGGACTCAATGAGAAGCTTCAGGTTGGGTTCATCGCCGTCGGCGGCCGGGCCGGGGGCCATACCGACGCCTCCTTCAAGGCCGGTCTTCAGTGCATCGCGTTCGCGGAGGTGGACAAGACCCGGTGGGGAGGGGTCCTTGACAGGAAGGGCTGGGAGCAGGCGGCCGGGTACACGGATTGGCGCAGAGTATTCGAAAAGCACGGCAAGAACCTCGATGTGGTCTTCGTGGCGACTCCGGACCACAGCCATTTCGCCCCATCGATGACCGCCGTGTCGATGGGCATTCACTGCTATACCGAAAAGCCACTGACCTGGTCGGTCCGCGAGGCCCAACTGCTGGCGGCGGCCTACGCCAAGAATCCCAAAGCCGTCACTCAGCAGGGCAACCAGGGCCACGCCGGGAATGGATGGAGGGCGGCTTACGAGTACATCAAGGCCGGCGCCATCGGCGACATCAAGGAGTTCCACACCTGGACGAATCGGCCGATCTGGCCGCAGGGCGGCGATCGTCCGGAAGGTGAGGATCCGGTGCCTGCAACCCTCGATTGGGACGCCTGGATCGGCCCGGCCCCAATGCGCCCCTACGTGGGTCCAAAAGAGGGTGGCGGAAACGGTCCCTACCACGCATTCAACTGGCGGGGCTTCGTCGATTTCGGCTCCGGCGCCCTGGGCGACATGGCCTGTCATACCACCGACGGAATCTACGCGATCATGAAACCTGGCTACGCCGCTACCGCTGAACCGATCATCATGACCGGGCCCGTCAAGGACCAGTGGCCGGCCGGCATGGTCATCAAGAGCACCTACCGCGCCAAAGGCAGCCAGCCCGGGTTCACCACCTTCTGGTATGAGGGCAAGAAGCAGGATGGGACGCCGTTCATGCCCGAAGTCCCTGAGGAACTCGCATCCGAAGGACGCAAGCTGCCGCGAACTGGAAACCTGGTCATCGGCACCAAGGGCAAAATGCTGATCAATGGTGACTACTGGGACAGCACGCGACTGATCCCGGAGGCGCGCCACAAGGAGTTCGGCCGTCCGCAACAACTGCTCGAACGCTCCCCAGGTCATCACGAGGAGTTCTTGATGGCCTGCCGTGGCGAGAAGCCGCGAGAGTTCAGCCAGTCGAACTTTAGCTACTCCGGTCCCATGGCCGCCAATATCCAGCTCGGCAACCTCTGTGCTCGCGCGGGCAAGAAGCTGGAGCTGGACGAAGCCGGCAAGATCATCAGCGATCCGAAGATCAACGACCTGGCGTGGCGCGAGCCCCGCGATGGTTGGGGACCGCTGGAAATGAAAGTCTGAGCGCACTGTGGAGCACGGAGTGTCTTGCCGCCGCCTGGCCGTTCCATGCGGCGGTTTGGGATTGTCGATCGCAAGTACGATGGAGTGCAAACGATATGAGCCAGAAGAAGGTCCGACGCAGTTCCGGCCTGTCACGCCGGCAGTTCATGGGGGCCGCCGCAACGGCCGCGGCATTCACGATTGTGCCCCGGCACGTCCTGGGCGGCCAAGGCAGCACGCCG
This sequence comes from Sedimentisphaerales bacterium, assembly GCA_016928975.1. The sequence goes on from JAFGJR010000284.1 coordinate 13,612, forward strand.
CCAAGTGAGAAAGTCAATGTCGCCGCCATCGGCGCCGGAGGCATGGGCGCCGGCAACACGGGAGCCTGTGCCGAGGCCGGCGCCAACATCGTGGCTCTGTGCGACGTGGACCAGAACCGGGCGGTGGAGAGTTTCAAGCGGTTCCCCAACGCCAAGCAGTACAAGAGCTTCGTGGAGATGCTCGACAAGGAAGGCAAGAACATCGACGCCGTGATCGTGGCGACGCCCGACCATGTGCACGCCGTGGCGTCCATGGCCGCGATGAAGCGGGGCAAGCACGTGTACTGCCAGAAGCCGCTGACCCGCCTGGTGTCCGAGGCCCGCGCGATGACCGAGGCAGCCCGCAAGTACAAGGTCGTGACCCAGATGGGCAACCAGGGCCACTCCGGCGACGGGGTTCGCGACATCTGCGAGTGGATCTGGGACGGCGCAATCGGCGAGATCAAAGAGGTCCATGCCTGGACGAACCGGCCGATCTGGCCGCAGGGCATCGACCGCCCGGCGGGCGAAGACCCGGTCCCCCCGACGCTGGACTGGAATCTCTGGATCGGCCCGGCGCCGATGCGGCCGTTCAAGGCATTGCCCGACAATCCGAAGGAGAGCGTCTACTGCCCGTTCCGCTGGCGCGGCTGGTGGGACTTCGGCGGCGGTGCTCTGGCGGACATGGCCTGCCACGTGCTGGACCCGGTGTTCTGGGCCCTGAAGCTCAAGTATCCGACCAGCGTCCAGGCCGACTCCACGCCGGTCAACAACGAGACGTTTCCACAGGCGTCCACCGTCCATTACGAGTTCCCGGCCCGCGAGGGGATGCCGGCCGTCAAAGTGCACTGGTATGACGGCGGCCGCGTGCCGGAGAAGCCCGCCGCCCTGGGCGATATGAAGATCGGGCAGGCGGGCAGCAACGTGCTGTTCATCGGGAGCAAAGGCGTGCTCCGCTGCGGCGAGTACGGCGACGACCCACACCTGTTCCCGCTGGCCCTGATGAGGGAGTACAAGCGGCCTGCGCGGACTCTCAAGCGGATCAAGACCAGCCACGAAGGCAACTGGCTCGAGGCGATCCGCACCGGCGGACAGGCTACGTCCAACTTCGACTACGCCGGACCACTCACTGAGATGGTCACCATGGGCAACCTGGCGATCCGTCCGGAGAACGTCGGCAAGAAGCTCCTCTGGGACGGCCAGAAGATGCGCGTGACCAACGACGAGAAGGCCAACGATTACGTGCAGACGCACTATCGTCAAGGCTGGTCGCTGGATATGTAAGGGGCGTTTTCGCGATGGGTGACAGCGCGTTGGTAGTGACGCCGCAAAGCGTCGCCTCTTGATACCCCTGCGGGCGCACTACAAAACGGGTAGTCACCCATCGACGAGCCTTCGCGGTGTGTTGCTCGTCGCACGCACGGCAGTTGAGGTTTCGCAGGAGGTGGCGACTCATGGCAAGAGCGAAGAATGACGTGGCCTTGTCGCGGCGGGAATTCGTCGGTGCGACGGCGGCCGTGGCGGCATTCACCTTTGTGCCCAGCCGAGCCCTGGGCGGCGCCGGCCAGAGCTCGGCCAACAACAAGCTCAACATCGCCGGCATCGGCGTCGGCGGTCAGGGCGCAGGCGATCTGAGCAACCTTGCCGGCGAGAACATCGTCGCGCTGTGCGACGTCGATGACAGACAGGCCGCCGACACGTTCAAGAGGTTCCCGAACGCACGAAGGTACAAAGACTTCCGTGTCATGCTCGACAAGGAGCAGAAGAACATCGACGCCGTCGTGGTGGCGACGCCGGACCATGTGCACGCCGCCGCGACGATGCGGGCGATCAGAGCGGGCAAGCATGTTTTCTGTGAGAAGCCGCTGACGTACTCGGTGTATGAGGCTCGGGAAGTGGCGAAGGCCGCTCGCGAGGCGAAGGTCGCTACGCAGATGGGTAACCAGGGCCATTCCGGCGAGGGCATCCGTCTGATCTGTGAGTGGATCTGGGACGGCGCGATCGGGACGGTGCGCGAGGTGCATGCATGGACGACGCACGCGGTCTGGCCGCAGGGGATGGAGCGTCCGAAGGAGACGCCGCCTGTGCCGGCGACGCTCGACTGGGACCTGTGGGTGGGTCCCGCGCCCTATCGGTCGTATCACCCCGCCTATGCGCCGGCGTTCTGGCGCGGCTGGTGGGACTTCGGCACCGGCGCGCTGGGCGACATGGGCTGTCACAACCTGGACCCAGTGTTCTGGGCCTTGAAGCTCGGCTATCCGACGAGCGTGGAGGCGAGCTGCTCGATTTTCGTCCCGACGATCACATGGGACAAGCCCTTCAACAACGAAAGCTATCCACAGGCGTCCATCGTTCGATACGAGTTCCCCGCTCGCGGCGACCTGCCGCCGGTGGAGCTGATCTGGTACGACGGCGGCCTGATGCCTCGAAGGCCGGCGGAGATGGACCCCGGGCTTCGCCTTGGCGACAAGCTGGGCGGCGTGATCTTCGTCGGCGACAAGGGCAAGCTCATCTGCGGCAGTTACGGCAACAGTCCTCGCCTGATTCCCGAGTCGCGGATGAGAGAGTACAAGCGACCGGCGCCGAGTATCCCGCGATCGGTCGGCCATCACAAGGAATGGGTCGAAGCCTGTAAGGGCGGCAAGCCCGCCGGCTCGAATTTCGATATCGCTGGTCCGATGACCGAGGTGATCCTGCTCGGCAATATCGCGGTCCGTATGAGTCTCAAGACGCAGGAAAAGGGCCTGCGGCTCGCGTACGACGGGCCGAACATGAAGATCACGAATCTGCCCGAAGCCAGTGAATTCATGCGTCGCGAATATGGAGAGGGCTGGAGTCTCTGATTGACAATTGAGGCAGTGGGAGGACCAATCCTATGAGGTCATTCGATCGGGACAGGCAACTGACGCGCAGAGATTTCATGGGGACCGCAACGGCGGTGGCGGCGTTTACGGTCGTGCCGCGACACGTGCTGGGCGGACCCAGGCACGTTGCGCCGAGCGAGAAGCTCAATATCGCCGGCATTGGGCTCGGAGGCCGTGGTGAGGGCGACCTCGACGAGTGCGGCGGCGAGAATATCGTCGCGCTGTGCGATGTGGATGAGGCGTACGCGGGAAGAGTCTTCAAGAAGTACCCGAACGCCCGAAAGTGGGTGGACTTTCGCAAGATGCTCGACGAGCAGAAGGACATCGACGCGGTCGTGATCGCTGTCCCTGACCATCTGCACGCCGTCGTCGCAATGGCGGCCATCAAGCGCGGCAAACATGTGTACTGTGAGAAACCGCTGGCCCACTGCATCTGGGAGTGTCGTCAACTCACCCTGGCGGCCCGCGAGGCCAAGGTCGCGACGCAACTGGGCAACCAGGGCCAGGCCTCCGAGGGCAATCGCTTGGTCTCGGAGGTCATCTGGGACGGCGGGATCGGTGCGGTTCGCGAGGTGCACGCGTGGTGCAACCGGCCCATCTCGCCGCGTGGGATCGAACGGCCGGAGGATACGCCACCGGTGCCTGCGACTCTGAACTGGGACCTGTGGCTCGGGCCGGCCAAGTATCGGCCCTATCACCCTGCGTACCTGCCCTTCCATTGGCGTAGCTGGTGGGATTTCGGCACGGGCGTTCTTGGCGACATCGGTTGTCACCAGCTTGACCCGGTCTTCCGGGCGCTGAAGCTGGGCTATCCCACGACCGTGGAGGCCTGCTCCAGCAACATGGATGAGCCGGCCGCCGTGAAGGAGGAAACCGCGCCGAAAGCATCGATTGTGCGCTTCGAGTTCCCCGCTCGCGAGGGATTCCCGCCATTGACGTTGACCTGGTACGACGGCGGGCTGATGCCCCAGCGGCCGGTGGAGCTGGAGGAGGGCCGCAAGTTCGGTGAGGCCGATGACAATCTGTTCATCGGCGACAAAGGCAAGATGCTGGGCTACCGGCTGATCCCGGAGTCGCGGCAGAAAGAGTACGGCAAGCCGCCGCAGAGGATTCCCCGCTCGCCCGGTCATCACAAGGAATGGATCAGCGCCTGCAAGGGCGGCGAGCCCGCGCGGTCCAACTTCGACTGGGCCGGACCATTGACGGAGGTCGTCCTGACCGGCAACATCGCGTTGAAGATGGAGAGACAGCTCTATGAGAAGGGCCTCAAGCTCCATTATGATGGCCCGAACATGCAAGTGACGAATCTGCCGGAGGCAAACAAGTATATCCGGGATGAGTACCGCGAAGGCTGGAGCCTGTAACGAACGAGTGCGTGGCGCAATATCTGACATGAGGAGTTGTACCGTGAAAGAGAAGAAGATCACTCGACGTAGTCTGATGAGTGCGGCCGCCGGCGTGGCGGCGTTCACGATTGTCCCCCGGCATGTCCTGGGTGGGGTGGGCCAGACACCACCGAGCGAGAAGCTCAACATCGCTGGCATTGGCGTCGGCGGACGCGGGGCAGGGGACATGCAGGAGCTGGAGAGCCAGAACATCGTGGCCCTGTGCGACGTGGACTGGCGCAATGCCGCCGGGACGTTCCGGCGCTACCCGAACGCCCGCAAGTACAAGGACTTCCGCGAGATGCTCGACAAGGAGGACAAGAACATCGACGCCGTGATGGTGGCGACGGCCGATCATTGTCATGCCCCCACCTCCCTTGCGGCGATCAAGCGGGGCAAGCACGTGTACTGTGAGAAACCGCTGACACACACGGTGCTCGAAGCCAAGATGATGGCAGATGCCGCCCGCGAGCACAAGGTGGCCACGCAGATGGGCAACCAGGGCCAAGCGGAGGAGGGAGTCCGCGTCTTGTGCGAGACGATCTGGGACGGCGCGATCGGCCAGGTTCGCGAGGTGCACATCTGGACCGACCGGCCGCTCAACGGGACCAACAAATGGTACTGGCCGCAGGGGGTGGACCGGCCGGCCGATACACCGGCAGTGCCTGACACGCTGGACTGGGACCTGTGGCTCGGGCCGGCTCCGCAGCGGCCGTATAACCCAGCCTATCTGCCCTTCAGATGGCGAGGCTGGTGGGATTTCGGCACCGGTGCGTTGGGCGACATCGGCTGTCATGCCATCGACCCGGTCTTCCGGGCGCTCAAGCTGGGGTATCCGACGAGCGTCGAAGCGTGCTGCACCATGGTCAACAACGAGACATACCCCGTGGCATCCCGCGTGACCTATGAGTTTCCCGCCCGGGGAGACCTGGCACCGGTGACGCTCCACTGGTATGACGGCGGGATGAGACCGCCTCGGCCGGCGGAGTTGGAGGATGGCCGCCAGTTGGGCACCAACGGTGCCCTGTACGTCGGTGACAAGGGCAAGATACTCAATGGCCGTCTGATCCCGGAGTCACGGCAGAGGGAGTACGGCCGGCCGCCCAGGACGCTGGAGCGTTCTCCGGGTCACCATCAGGAGTGGATCAACGCCTGCAAGGGCGGCAAGCCCGCCGGCTCGAACTTCCCCGATCACGCCGGCTTGCTGGCCCAGGTGGTCCTGATGGGCAACATCGCCTTGCGTCCGGTCCTCAAGCAGGACAAGCTCTTCGGCACCAAGCTGCTGTGGGATGCCAAGGAGTTCAAGTTTACTAATGTACCCGAGGCGAATCAGTACCTGACCAAGGAATACCGCGAAGGCTGGGCATTGTGATTGATGATGGATGATTGACGATGGACAGACCCAAAAGACCAGTATCGCGGCGAGATCTGCTTCGCGGCACGGCGGGGGCGGTGGCTTTCACCATTGTCCCCAGACATGTGCTGGGTCGGGCGGGGGCCCAACCGGCCAATGAGAAGCTCAACATCGCAGCTATCGGCATTGGGGGCATGGGGGCCTCGAATATCAACGCGTGCAGCAGCGAGAATATCGTCGCGCTGTGCGATGTGGACAGCGCGTACGCCGCCAAGGTGTTCAACAGGTTCCCTGGCGCCAGGAAATACGAAGACTTCCGCGTCATGCTCGACAAGGAAGACAAGAACATCGACGCCGTGATCGTGGCGACGCCGGACCATACGCACGCCGTGACGGCGATGGCCTGCATGAAGCGTGGCAAGCACGTGTACTGCCAGAAGCCCCTGGCGCACTCGATCTACGAGGTGCGAAAGCTGACTGAGGCTGCTCGCCAGTTCAAGGTCCAGACGCAGATGGGTAACCAGGGTCACTCCTCCGAAGAGATTCGCCTGTTATGCGAATGGATCGCGGATGGTGCCATCGGCTCAGTGCGTGAGGTTTATGCCTGGAGTGACCGACCGGTGGGCGGCGATCCGTGGTCGGACTTCCCGATCATGGCCAGGCCGAAAGAGACGCCTCCAGTTCCTGCGACGCTTGACTGGGACCTGTGGCTGGGTCCGGTCCAATACCGGCCGTATCATCCGATCTACCACCCGATGCAGTGGCGGGGCTGGTGGGATTTTGGCACCGGCGCGCTCGGCGACATGGGTTGTCATATCCTCGATCCTGCCTTCTGGGCGCTGAAGCTTGGCGCCCCGACGCGTGTCGAGGCCACGACGACGCACTATCAGCCAGAAGTGGCGTCCGAGACGTATCCGCGGGCTTCCATTGTCCGGTACGAGTTCCCCGCGCGTGGCGAGATGCCTCCGGTCAAGCTGACGTGGTTTGACGGCCGGCTGATGCCGCCGCGACCGAGGGACCTGGAGCCCGCCCGCCGACTTGAAGGCAACGGCGCGATTTTCCTCGGCGACAAAGGCACGATCATGCACGGCTCGCACGGCGCTGGCGGCGTCCGGATTGTCCCGGAAGAGAAGATGAAGGCCTACAAGCGACCGGACAAGACCATTCCCAGGGTGGCGCGTGGCTCCGCCGGACACGAGCAGGATTGGGTCCGTGCCTGCAAGGGCGGCAAGCCTGCCAGCTCGACCTTCGACTACGGCGGCCCGCTGACCGAGATGGTCCTGCTGGGTGTGCTGGCCATGCGAATGAAGGATACGCCGCTCGAATGGGACCCGGCGAATCTGAAAGTCACGAACGTGGATGCAGCGAACAAATATGTCAATCCACCCTATCGTCAAGGGTGGACACTTTGAGAGGACATGTTGTGAACAGCAGACAGATCAACAGACGGCAATTCCTGGGCGGCGTGGCGGGGGTGGCGACGTTTACGATTGTCCCGCGGCACGTCCTGGGCGGTCCTCGGACGGTGCCGCCAAGCGAGAAGCTCAACATCGCATGCATCGGCTGCGGCGGCCAGGGCGCCAGCGACATCCAGTCGGTCAGCAGCGAGAACATCGTCGCGCTGTGCGACGTCGATTGGGGCGGCCATACGGCTAAGACCTTTGAGAGGTTCCCCAGCGCCAGGAAGTACAAAGACTTCCGCAAGATGCTCGACGCCGAGGCCCAGAACATCGACGCGGTGACGGTGGCGACACCCGACAATATCCACGCCGTGGCAACCATGGCGGCGCTGAAGCGAGGCAAGCACACGTACTGCGAAAAGCCCCTGTGCCATGACATCTACGAGGTCCGGCAACTGACCGAGGAGGCCCGCAAACGCGGCCTCATGACGCAGATGGGCACGCAACTCCACGCGACCGGCGAGATGAAGACGTTCGTGGAATGGGTCAAGGCCGGCATCATCGGCAAGATCACCCGCGTGGATCTCTGGAGCGGCAAGAACTGGGGCGGCGGCGAGCGGCCCGCGGACACGCCCCCCGTGCCGGCGACGCTCGACTGGGACCTGTGGCTCGGTCCCGCCCCGTACCGGGCGTATCATCCCCGCTACCTGCCCGGCGAGTGGCGGCGCTGGTGGGACTTCGGCACGGGTACGCTGGGCGACATGGGCTGTCACATCATCGACCCTGCCTGGTGGGTGCTGGACCTGAAGTATCCGACGAGCGTGGCGGCGCAGCCGGGGCCGTTCAATAAGGACACGTACCCGGAACGAACGATTGTGACGTGGGAGTTCCCGGCCCGCGGGGACCAGCCGGCTGTGACTGTGACGTGGCGCGATGGCATCAATCCGCCGCCGCGACCGAAGGACCTGGAAGAAGGACGCAGGCTCCCGGACCAGGGCGGACTCTACTACGGCGACAAAGGCACGATCCTCCTGCCGCACGGCGGCAATCCCCGGCTGATCCCGGAATCGAAAATGAAGGGCTTCAAGGCCCCAGGGCAGTCCCTGCCGCGCGACGTCGATCACTACCAGGAATGGATCCGGGCCTGCAAAGGCGGACCGAAGCCGTCGTCGAATTTCGACTACGCCGGCCCGCTGACCGAGACGATCCTCTTGGGTAACATCGCCGCCTTGGCCGGCCGGAAGCTCGAGTGGGACGGGCCCGGCATGAAGGTGAAGAACTTCCCTGAGGCCAACAAGCTCCTCAGTCGCAAGTACCGGGAGGGATGGACCCTCTGACTGATAACGGACGATTGGAGATCATGGGTAGAACTGGAGAAGATCAAATGAACAAGTGGACGAAGGTAGGCATGATTCTGTTGATGGTTGGTGTCTGTGGCGGCATCGCCGGGGCGCAGTCGAAAGACAAATGGCGCCTGGGCACTCAGGCGTACAGTTTCAACCGGTTCACGTTTGCTGAGGCGGTCGCCAAGACCAAATCCATGGGCTTGAAATACATTGAGGCTTATCCCGGCCAGCGTCTCAGTGCTGAGAAGCCTGATGTCAAAGTCGATCACAGCATGACCGCGGAGCAGAGACGGGAGCTCAAGGAGTTGCTCAGGAAGGAGGGTCTCACGCTGGTCAACTACGGCGTGGTCGGCCTGCCAAACAACGAGGTCGAATGCCGTAAGGTATTTGACTTCGCGAAGGACATGGGTCTCGAGAATATCGTCTCGGAGCCGCCGGAGGACGCTTTCGAACTGATTGACCGGCTCTGCAACGAGTACAAGATCGGCGTTGCGATTCATAACCATCCGAGGCCCTCCTACTACTGGGACCCCAACACCGTCCTGAAGGTCTGCCAGGGCCGAAGCAAATGGATCGGGGCATGTGCCGACACCGGGCACTGGACCCGCTCGAACCTTGACCCGCTCAGGGCCGTTCAACTGCTGGGCAAGGCCGGCAGGATTCGCAGCTTCCACTTCAAGGACCTCAATAAGTTCGGCGGCGATGCACACGATGTCCCCTGGGGCACCGGCGTGAGCAAGTCCAGAGAGATCCTCAAGGACCTGGCCGGAATGGGTTTCCAGGGGACCTTCTCCATTGAGTACGAGTATCACTGGGACAACAGCGTGCCGGAGATTACCAAGTGCGTCGAGTGGTTCAAGAAGACCGAGGCCGAACTGAGCGACGTGCAGGCCAAAGACGTGTTCCAGAAGGACCTGTCCAATGCCGTCATGCCTCCCGGTGGGTGGGCCTTCGACGCGGACGGCGTCCTGTCACCGGGTGGCAGCGGTCATGGCGACATCTGGACCAAGGAACGCTACGGCAACTTCATCCTCGAACTCGATTTCAAGGTCCCGGACAAGGGCAACAGTGGCGTCTTCATCCGCACGGGCGACATCAAGAACATCTATAGCGCCATCGAGGTGCAGATTCACGCCACGACGGACGGGACCCAATACGGCCAGTGCGGCGCGATCTATGATTGCCTCCCCCCGTCAAAGAACGCCAACAAGGGGCCGGACCAGTGGAACCACTACGTTATCACCTGCCTGGACAACAAGATCTATGTCAATCTTAATGGCCAGGACATCATCGACATGGACCTGAACCAGTGGACCGAGGCCCGCAAGAATCCCGATGGGACCGGGAACAAATTCAACACCGCCTACAAGGATATGCCGCGCATCGGCAATCTCGGTTTCCAGTATCACGGCAACCCCGTCTGGTTCAGGAATCTCAAGATCAAGTCCTTTGATTGAGGCCTATAAAAATGAAGAATGCAGTAGTTCTGAGCTTGTTTATGGTATTGGCGATCGTGCTTGGGTATGTGACGCCGGTGGCCAATGCAGGTGCCTCCGACGAGTGGGTTTCCCTGTTCAACGGTAAGGACCTGACCGGCTGGGATGGCGATACGCGTCTGTGGTCGGTCAAGGACGGCGTGATCCACGGCGAGACCACGGAGCAGAACCCCGCACACAACAACACCTTTCTCATCTGGCGAGGCGGGTCGCCCAAGGACTTCGAGCTGAAGATCGAATTCCGCATCCAGAACGGCAACTCGGGTATCCAGTACCGCAGCAAGGAGTTCCAGAAGTGGCGGATCGCGGGTTACCAGGCGGAAGTGGTCAATGGAGACACCGCCGGCTTCCTCTACCACGAGGCCGGGCGGGCCTCGCTCGTCAACGTCGGCGAGTTCGTCGTCATCGACAAGGACGGCAAGAAACAGGTCGTCGGCAACGTCAACGATAAGCAGGAGCTGATCAAGGCCGGCTTCGTCAGGCAGAAGGACTGGAACGCGTACCACATCCTCTGCCGGGGCAACCACATCGTCCACTATCTCAACGGATACAAGACGATGGAGCTGATCGACAACGATCGCGTGACGAATCCCGCCGACCCGAAGGACAACAAAGGCGCCAGTCGCGAGGGACTCATCGCACTGCAAATCCACATCGGGCCGCCGATGATCGTGGAATTCAAGGACATCCTCCTGAAGGCGCTCGATGAGAAACAGTATGGCGACGCGCAGTTGATCTTCAACGGCCGCAACCTCGACGAGTGGACTACGAACACCAGATCGGGCAAGGCCAACAGGTGGGTCGTCGGCAAGGCGAAGGTCTCCGCGAGCGATCCGAAGAAGCTGGAAGCGGCCCCGGGGACCGGCGAGATGATCAACGTGACCCCCGAGCACGGAGCCAGCCAGGACATCTACTCCAAGACGCCGTTCGGCGACTGCCGGATCGAGCTGGAGGTGATGGTGGCGCAGGAATCGAATTCCGGCGTCTACGTGATGGGCGAATACGAGATCCAGGTGCTCGACAGCTACGGCCGTGAGAGATTGAACAACGGCGACATGGGCGCGATCTACGGCGCTGCGCCACCGTCGATCAACGCCTCGAAGAAACCCGGCGAGTGGCAACAGTACGTGATCGAGTGGCGTGCCCCGAAGTTCGCCGGCGGCAAGAAGGTCAAGAACGCCGAGTTCGTGAAGGTCGAGCTCAATGGCCAATTGCTGCACAAGAATCTCGTCATGCCGGGTTTGACACCCGGCGGTGTAGCCGGCGAGGAGGCGTCCGAAGGACCTCTGATGTTCCAGGGCAATCATGGACCTGTGGCCTATCGCAACATCATTGTGACGCCGTTGGCGAAATGAACATCTCGCGCTGCGCAGCGTGACGGTTTGACGTGCCGGCATTCTCGGATGGCGGGAAAAAACCCGCGCCTGTCCTTGACAGTCGCGTGGGCCACCCGGATAATGGCCGGCTAAACTCAAGTATGGCAATGAACTGTACAGGTAGGAATACGATGAGCGAGCAAAGAGTACAGCAAGGTATGGACAGACGCAGCTTCCTTCGCAGCACGGCGGCTGTCGGTGCGGGCCTGGCTTTTGCGCCGAGGATGTTTGCCCAGGCCTCCGGCGGATCGAACGATATCAACGTGGCCCTCCTGGGCGCCGGCGCCCAGGGACAAGTCCTGATGCAGGCCTGCCTGAAGATCCCGAATGTTCGGTTCAAGGCCGTATGTGACATCTGGGAAGCCTACAACCAGAGGCGCGTCTCCAAGACTCTGGAGCGATACGGCCACAAGAACAATGCCTACGTGGATTACAAGGAGATGCTCGACAAGGAGAAGGGCAATCTTGACGCCGTGATCGTCGCGACCCCTGACTTCTGGCACGCCGAGCATGCCATCGCCTGCATGGAGGCCGGCTTGAACGTCTATTGCGAGAAGGAGATGTCCAACGATCTGGCCAAGGCCAGACAGATGGTCGAGACCCGGAAGAAGACGGGCAAGCTCCTGCAGATCGGCCACCAGCGCCGCAGCAATCCCCGCTATCTCCACTGTTACAACAAGCTGCTCAGGGAAGCCAATATCCTCGGCCGGATCACGACGATCAACGGCCAGTGGAACCGCAGCGCCCAGGAGCCTCTCGGCTGGCCCAAAACCGCCGCGGTCGACGACGCGACGCTCGCCAAATATGGCTTCACCAACATGGAGCAGTTCCGCAACTGGCGCTGGTACAAGAAGCTCGGTGGCGGACCCATCGTGGACCTCGGATCGCACCAGATCGACATCTATAGCTGGTTCCTCGACACCACTCCCAAGGGCGTCATCGCCAGTGGCGGCACTGACTACTACGACAAGAGCACCCATGAGTGGTATGACACGGTCATGGCCATTTACGACTTCGAGACTAAGGAGGGCGTGGTCCGCGGGTTCTACCAGGTGCTGACGACCAACAGCAACCAGGGTTACTATGAGAGCTTCATGGGCGATCAAGGCACGTTGGTGGTCTCCGAATCAGCCGCACGCGGATCGGTTTACCGCGAGGCAAACGCTCCGGTGGAGTGGGACAAGTGGTGTAAGCTGGGCTTCATCAATGAGCCCAAGAAGGTGGAAGAGGTAAAGCAGGATGGTGAGGCGGTTCTCGATGTGCGTGAGACGCTGGCGCCTCCGGCCTACGAGCTGCCCGTCACGATGGGCAATATGCCGTACCATCAGCCACACCTGCAGAACTTCTTCGACGCCGTTCGTGGCAAAGCCAAGCTGAACTGCCCGGCCGAAGTTGGTTACGAGACCGCTGTCATAGTGCTCAAGGTCAACGAGGCGGTCGAAGCGAACAAGAGGCTCGAATTCAAACCCGACGAGTTCAAAGTGTAAGGCCGATGCCTGCTATTCGCCTGTTTACGATTGGAGTCGGTTGCCGGCCGCGGCTGCGTGTGTAGAAAGGAACTGATACAGCCTTGAAACGACGACTGATTGCAGTGCTTGTCGTATGCTCGGTCCTGTCCGTGCCGCTGTGTGCCGCCGAAGAGGCCGCCGCGCTGCTCGGCGACGAGAGCGACGGCAGCCGGGCGCTACCGATTCACCTCATTCCGCTGTATGCCGAGAACGACAAGGGCGAAAAAGGCCCGCGCATCGATCCGAACGACGAGCAGCCGATGCCGTTCTCCACACGATGGACATGCGGCGAGTGTCACAGCTACGGGATCGTCAGTCAGGGCTGGCATTTCAATGCGCCGGACAGCAATGTCCCGGCGGGCCGGCCCGGCGAGCCTTGGCTGTACACCAATTCAAAGCTTGGCGTTCAGTTGCCTCTGTCGTATCGTCCTTGGCCGGGTGCCATTCGACCTGAGCAGGTCGGATGGACCCTTGCGGAGTTCACGAAGTTCGCCGGCCGGCACATGCCCGGCGGCGGTCCGGGGGAAATCACGCCCACGGATACCGCAGAGGCTGCCAGGCAGTACGTCTCCGGCAAGCTGGAGGTCAACTGCTTAGCCTGTCACAACGCTCATCCCGGCCAGGACCAGGGCAGTGCGAACGGCTACGCGATGCAGGTCGTCAAGAGGAACTTCCGATGGGCGGCCGCCGCATCCAGCGAGTTCGCGGATGTGACCGGTTCGGTCGAAGACGCCGGGTTGACGTACGATCCGTTCATGCCGGACGAGGGCGACACCAAGGCGCCCCACGTGACGTACGATAAGAAGGCATTCGACCCCAAGGGCAACGTCTTCATGCAGATCGTGCGGGAGGCGCCCAAGCAACGATGCTACTTCTGCCATAGTGACCTGTTCTGCGGCATGGACGACGAAAAGCCGGAAAAATGGTGCGCCGATGAGGATGTCCACATGATGGCCGGGCTCACCTGCGTGGACTGTCATCGCAACGGCGTGGACCACAACATTGTCAGAGGCTACGAGGGCGAGACGGAGGATTCCGGCAATCCGATGGCGGCCGCGACTTCGTGCCATGGTTGTCATCTTGGCGATGAGAACGGGGAACGAGTGACCGGTGGGCGACTCGGTGCACCGGTGCCCGAGCACAAGGGTATTCCGACCGTTCACTTCGAGAGGTTGACCTGCACTGCATGTCATTCCGGCCCCTATCCGGGCGATCAGCCGGTGTTGACCAAAACGTCGCGCGCCCATCGCCTGGGGACGATCAACGTTCCCAAGGACGTGCGCGTCCTGCCTCACGTTCTTGCCCCCGTGTTTGCCAAGCAGGTGGTGACCGATCCGAACAGCATGCCCAAGGTCGGGCCGCACAAGATGATCTGGCCGGCCTACTGGGCGACTATGGACGAAACGGACAGCGTCAAGCCCGTCGCTTTGGCCGCTGTCTCTCAGGTGGTCGGCGGAGTGTTGAAAGATGTCCCGGTCGCCGCCACAGGCGACTGGAGCGACTTGAAAGAGGAACAAATTGCCCATGTGCTCAAAGCCTTGGACGGATCGGGGCAGAAGAAGCCTGTGTATATCACTGCCGGCGTGTTGTACCGCTTGGGCGAAGACGGCACACTGCTGCCGCCGCAGAAACATCCTGCGGCTGCCCCGTACATGTGGCCGCTCGCGCATAGCGTGCGTCCAGCCGCGCAGTCCCTCGGAGTCGGCAAGTGCACCGTTTGCCATTCGACGCACTCCGCGTTCTTTTTCGGGAGCGTCGCGGCGGATTCCCCGGTGGCCGGCCTCCGGAGTGTCGTGATGAAGCAGTACGAATTCCAGCAGGCGCCGCACGCCCGCACGTGGGCGTTCGCCGCCTCGTTTGTCTTTCGGCCGTGGTTCAAGGTCGTGGCGATTGGCTCGGCCGCGGTGATTGGCATTGTTCTGCTGCTGTTCGGGCTCAGAGCCCTCGGCGCCGTCGCCAGAGTGCTGGCCGAGCAGAAGTAGGCATTGAGGGTGGATATCGGACTGCTGATAAAAGGGAATCATCCATTCTCAGCAGTCCAGAATCGATGATAGGTGATCAGGATGTTTGAGACGGTGTCGATCTTAGCGTTCGTGGCAACGTTTGCGGGCATCGCAGTGCATTGGGTCGCCACGCCGGCCGGCGGGTCGCGAAGCGTGATTCGGGGCTGGGTGCACGTGATGAGTCTGCTGTTGATCGAGCAGCGGTCGAGTCTCCTCGGCGCCCTCAAGAAGCTCTGCTATCTCGTCGCGGCCGTCTGCTTCGTGGTCCTGGCGATCACGGGGTTCTATCCGGTCCTGATCCAGGGCAAGCACATCTCGGGCTTCCTGATGATGATCCACGCCACGTTCGCGCCGGTGTTCGCTCTGTGCATGGCGATCCTGGCGATCACCTGGGCGGGTGGCAACCGTTTCACGGCCGACGATTGCCCGTGGATGTCGCGGCTCCTGCGCCGCGTGACGCGCCTGCAAATCGCTGCGGATGACAGGCCGTGCCGATGGTCTCTGGTGCTCTACAAGGCGGTCTTCTGGCTCCTGTTGTTCCTGATGCTGCCGCTGGTCCTGTCCATTGTCGTCAGCATGTTTCATCTCCTCGGGACTCCCTGGCAACATACCACATTGGCGATCCATCGCTGGATCGGCATGGTGTTCGTCATTGTTGGAATCATCCATACGTATTTGGCAATACGACTGCGGATGGCCAACGCCGTATAAGGCCGGTCCGCTTTGCTGTTGTGGGTAGAAACCGAGCTTGGATCCGGAGCTCGGGCCGAGACATCGGCCCTATGGATGGAAACACGGTTGTGCTGAGGATCGGCACGGTCGGCCAGAACGACGGGGAGAAAAGGCATGTATCGCACTGTCTGTGCGATCATGGTCTTCATCTCAATCCTTCCCTTGCCTGGCAGCGGTGTCTGCCGATTCCCTATATCGCCCGGTTCACGCGGGTGTGGTCCGAAACGATTTAAGGAGAGCCGATCATGAGTAATGGAACGTTGCCAAGTTATCTGAGTATGGCCAAGCCGAACCTGCCTTCGAACCGGGCGCCCTGGTACAAGAACACGGCCCCCACGTACGCGGGCATCTTCCTGTGGTTCGTCTTCTGGAGCCAGGCGCCGAGTGGTGGAACCTCGATTGCCGGCGGGACGTTGTCACAAGGCGTCGGCGTCGCCCTGCTGGGGCTGGTCATCGCCGCCCTGTTGTGCCACTTCCTGTTCTACTATGTGCCCGGCATGTTCGGGCTGAAGACAGGCTTGCCGCTGTATGTGGTCGGTAGTGCCCAGTACGGCACGCAGGGCGGGTTCCTGATGCCTGGCTTCCTCATGGGCGCCTTGCAGTTTGGCTGGTTGGGTGTCAATGCCTACTTCTCGTCGCAGGCGCTGTCGCCTCTGGTTGGCGGCAATCCTGCCGCCGTGAAGATCATCGCCGTAGTCTGGGCTGCCTTGGCCGCATTCGTTGGATTGAAGGGCATTCAGTATGTTGCGAAGGTGGCAACATTCCTGCCCCTGATTCCGTTGATCATTCTCGTCATCCTGCTCGCAAAGACCCTTGGGGGCCTCAGCAGCTTTGACCCCGCCAAGCTGATTGCCGCTGGTGGAGCGGCTGCTCCAGGCGGCGCTGCCGGCCTGAGCGTCTTTGGCGTAATCGCACTTTCTATCACCTTTGTCGTGGGGTTCTTCGCGACAGCCGGTGCCGCCGGAGTGGACTTCGGAACGGGCAGCCGGGATTCCAAAGATGTCCAGATGGGTGGTCTTGTAGGTATCGCCCTGGCCGGTATCGTCTCTGCGGGAGCTGCGCTGCTAATTGCTGCGGGTGCTTTCGGCGCCACCGGCAACTATGCCATGAATCCCGCCGATCCGACGTTCATGGGCGCAATCATGGGATCGTCCGGCGCCGGCACCACGATGGGCGTGTTGCTGGCTGTGGCGGCGTTCCCGTCCGCCTGCTTCTCCGCATTCATCGCCGCCAACAGTTTCAAGACCACGTTGCCGACGGTGAATCCTTTTATGTCCGTGGGTGCCGGCACGATCGTCAGCATCATCCTTGCCGTGACCGGCTGGGCAGGCAGGGCAGGCGCGGTCTTCACCGTCATCGGCGCCTCGTTCGGACCGATTTGCGGCGCGATGTTCGTGGATTACTTCCTGTCCGGGCAGACCTGGGCCGGTCCTCGTCGGGGCTGGAACATGGCGGGCTGGATCTCCTGGGCCGTCGGATTCATCGTGGGCATAGCACCGCTGGTTGGGATCGCCGATGTGCCGGCGGCGCCTCTGGTGGCTTTCGTCGTTGGCGCGGTGCTGTACTTCATATTAGCCAAGGCCGGGCTGCAGCCGCAAGCCGTCCCGATGCCTGCGGCCGGATCAAAACCGGGCTAATGCCGGACATTGTGCAGGTAAATCAGGCTTTGCCTGAATCGTGATTGGACGGGCAGGGACTTGGCAAATGTCGAGTCCCTGTCTCTTTGTCGGGGTAGGCTGGCCTTGCAGTTGTGCAAAAGAAAGTGGCGGGGCTTGTGTAACGAAATGTCCAGCCGCGCAACTTGACAATGGGGCGCGATGCCGGTAGCATTCGCGCTCTGGCCGGCTCGGACCGGCGGCGGTTCCGTGGCGTGGAACCGTCGAGGAAGAGTGGGATACATTAGGTTTCGCGTTGAAGAGGTTGACGACGATGAGAAAGAACTGGCAGATGACACGAGTAGTTCTCTTGATGGCCTTGGCGGCGGCGATTTGCCTCGGCGCCTCGTGCGAGAAAAAGACGGACACGACTCCCCCGGCGACCAAGCAGCCGGCGCCCACCGCTCCAGAGAAGGAGGCGACGAAGGAAGCAGCGGCTGCCGTTCAACCCGTTGCGGCGACACCGGAGCCGCCGAAGGAGGCTCCCAAGCCGGCCGAGCCAGCCCCGGCCCCTGCTGCTCAGCCACAGCCCGCTCAAGCGGCCAGCGGCGGTCCGAAGATGGTCCCGATCAACATCGAGCTGCCGAAGCCCATGTTCGTCGGCACGCCGCAGGACATCAAGGTGGAGAATCTTGAGAAGCCCCTCGGCAAGCCTCGCCCGCCATTCCTGGCCCCCGAAGGCACCGTGCTTCTATCCAAAGGCAAGCCCATCTCGGCCAGCGACGAGGAGCCCATCATCGGCGATATCGATTACATCACCGATGGCGATAAGGAAGCCGCGGACGGCAGCTACGTCGAGTTGGCGCCGTTCGTGCAGCACGTCACGGTCGATCTGGGCAGCGAGTGCGAGATCTACGCCATCGTGGTCTGGCACTATCACAAGCAGCCTCGCGTGTACACCGACGTGGTCGTGCAGTTCGCCAATGACAAGGATTTCGTCACGGACGTCAAGACGGTGTTCAACAACGACATGGACAACACCGCCGGTCTTGGCATCGGCAAGAACATGCACTATGTCGAGACCTCTGAGGGCAAGCTGATCGACTGCCTTTCGCAGGGCAGCCCGAAGGCCCGGTACGTCCGCCTGTACAGCAACGGCAACACCAGCAACGACCTGAATCACTACATCGAGGTTGAGGTTTACGGCAAGCCGGTTCAATGAGATGGCTGGATTGGGCCCCCTGCGATAGGAGGCTCAGGCTATTCTGGTTGATGATCTTCGTCGTGGCGCTCGGGGCGTTGGCACTTCGAGCGCCACGATTGCGTATGCGGCCGATGCATACGGACGAGGCGGTCCACGCCTACAATTTCCGCGGGCTGCTGGAGAACGGCATCTACAGGTACGACCCCGAGGAATACCACGGCCCGACCCTCAACTACTTCACTCTAATCCCCGCCTGGCTCAGTTCCGCACGCACGTACACCGAGATCACCGAGTCCACGGTGCGTATCGTGCCTGTCGCGTTCGGCGTGGCGGTTGTTCTGCTGACGGTATTGCTCGTGGACGGCCTCGGCCCGGTGGCGGTTGTGGCTGCTGTGCTGACGGCACTGTCGGCTGCGATGGTCTTCTACAGCCGCTACTACATCCAGGAAATGCTGCTCGTCTGCTTCACCTTCGGCGTCATCACATGCGGGTACCGGTATGCGCGCAGCAGGCGGTTGCATTGGGCGGTTCTGACCGGTGTTTTCGCCGGCCTCATGCACGCGACAAAAGAGACGGCCGTCATTGCTTTCGGGTCCATGGGCCTGGCCCTTGTGGTGCTGGCCGTCCTCAATCGCCGCCGGGGAC
Source organism: Sedimentisphaerales bacterium (assembly GCA_016928975.1). The sequence goes on from JAFGJR010000284.1 coordinate 32,499, forward strand.
GTTCCACGCGACAGTCGCTGGCCGGGGTCAAGTCGTCCCATTTGATTCTCGGCATTGCAGCGGCGGTAGCTGTCTCGGCCCTGTTCTACTCCGCGTTCCTGCGCCACCCCCGGGGCGTGCTGGATTCTTACCTGACCTACGCGACGTATCTGGGCCGCGCCGGCGGACAGAACACGGCTCATCTTCACCCGTGGTATTACTACCTGCAAATGCTCCTGTTGTCGCGGTACGAGCATGGCCCAATCTGGACGGAAGGCGGAATTGTCCTTCTGGCCCTGGTGGGTGTGGTGGCGGCGGTGAAAGGCTCGCGGCTCGGCCGTATCGATCCGAAGCTCATGCGGTTCCTCGCGATCTACACCGTCACGATGACCGTCGTGTATTCGGCGGTGCCTTACAAGACGCCGTGGTGCCTGTTGAGCTTTCTGCACGGCATGATTCTCCTGGCTGGCGCCGGTGCCTTCGCTCTGCTGACGTGGGCGCAGAGGCCGGCAATTCGGCTCGTCGTCATCATCTTGTTGGTTGTCGGCGCGGGGCATCTCGCCTTCGAGATGTATCGGGCCAACTTCATCTACTATGCGGATAGTCGCAACCCTTACGTTTATGCTCATCCGACGCGAGAGATCTTCCTTGCCGTTGATAAGGTGCGCGAGTATGCCGACCGGGATGGAGTCGGACATTCGGAGGATTGGCCGATCCAGGTGATCGTGCCGGGCGGGGACTACTGGCCGCTTCCCTGGTACCTGAGGGACCTGCAAGTGGGCTACTATCCCGACGTGCCGGAGCCAAACGAGATCGGACCGCTGATTCTGATCTCCGACAAGCTGGAAGGGACTCTGGCCGGCAGGCTGTACAGCGAGATGCCGGCCGACAAGCGACAGATGTATATGTACCTGTTCGACGATCCCTACTACATCTGGGCCCGACCCCAGGTGAAGCTGATGGGATTCGTGCGAAAGGACCTCTGGGAGCGGCACAACTATCGGCCTGTGCCGCAATGATCGCAGTGATGGGTGTGCATTGCACACCTTCCTCTCGGGATATGTATGGCAAATGAGCCGAAAGAGCCACAGGGGTCACTGGTGACCGCCGATTGGGCGGCAGTGCGGAACATCCATCGCTTCCCGCATCGTGCGATGGCGACCACGTTCGAGATCATCATCCAGTATGAGGATAAGCTTTACGCACAACAGGCGGCGAAAGCAGCGTTCGATGATCTCGACCGGATTGAAGGTCAATTGAGCCGCTATATCGAGAACAGCGATATCGCGAGGGTCAACAACCTGCCGGCGGGCCATCCCTTGCCGCTCGACCTGGATACCTTCGCTTGTTTGGACGTCAGTGCGGAGATTTGGGCGGAAACGAAGGGCGCGTTTGACGTCACTGCGGGATTCCTCGTGGACTGCTGGCGCGACGAGGACAAGAAGCCTCGCACGCCCACGCCGCAGGAGTTGCAGTCTGCTCGCGAGCGCACAGGCATGCACTTGCTCCTTTTCGACGAGGCGACTCACGCAGTGGCCCTGACGCGAAGTCCCGTTCGCGTCGATCTGGGCGGTGTGGGCAAGGGCTACGGCGTCGATCGAATGGCCGAGATGCTGCGCGAGTGGAGCATCGAGCGGGCGCTGATTCACGGCGGCTTCAGCTCCGTCCTGGCCCTCGACGCCCCGGAAGGCTCCGCCGGCTGGCCCGTGACTTTGAGCCACCCGGACAATCGCGACCGCTCGCTGGCACGCCTGCAATTGGCGCGTATTGCCGTGAGCGGCTCAGGCCTGGAAAAAGGTTCGCACATCATCGACCCTCGCAACGGCCGGCCCGTAGAAGGCAAAGTCGCCGCATGGTCCATCGCGACCGACGCCGCAAGAGCCGACTGCCTCTCCACCGCCTTCATGGTGATGAGCCCCGAGGAAATCACGGCCTACTGTGCCGATTACCCTGGCATTCGCAGCCTGATCATCGTGCCGGCCGACGCCAAGACGGGCTCACCGCAGCGCATCGTCTCCGCAGGCCCATGGAAGCAAAGCGAACTCCTTCTGTAGGTAGCCAGCCGGGGCAGTTTCTTGACAATCGCGTCGAATTCCGCGGAACACTTCCTCCTCTCGTTAGTCCTACGGGGAAACGATGGTAGGCATTTTTGGCTCTCGCTTGCCCTCTGTCGGCGAGGTATAATATGACACGATTGAGCGGGAGAAGGCATGAGGACCAAATGGACATCGCGAGATTCCTCTTGTCGGGCTCCGACCCAGCGTAGAGCCTTCACGCTGATTGAGCTACTGGTGGTGATCGCCGTTATCGCGCTGTTGATGGCGATCCTCATGCCGACCTTGCAGCGCGTCCGGCGGCAGGGGAGAGCCGTCGTGTGCCAGTCGAATCTGCGCCAATGGGGCACCATGTTCAACACGTACATGGCCGACCACGATGGCTCATGCTGGAACCGTGGGTGGACCCCGTCGAGTACCTCTGGGCTTCCTTGGTTCGAGTCGACCCGGTCGTGCTGGCGAGGGGATGAGAAGATGCGTTTGTGCCCGATGGCCATCAAGGTTCCTGACCGGTCGGAGATCGGGACGTTGCCGAACTTTACCTTCGGCGGCAAGACCTATGCCTGGGGCTCGGTCAGGCGCCCCGATCAGGCGAACGAATGGTATGTGACCAGCAGCTACGGCCACAATAGGTATATTACGGACGCCTCGTACGTCAAATGTCTTACAGATCTGAACAGCGTGAAGAGTTGGTCATCCAACTGCTGGATCCCTCTGACGGCTGCGCATCCGGGCACAATCCCCGTGCTCTTCGATTGTGCTGACATCGAATCAGCCCCGACGGGCCGGCCTCCCGAGTTCGACGCGCCCCCCAAGTTCAGCGATATCTTTGACACAGGCGTGATGTTTACGCCTGCACGACATATGTGCATGAACCGGCACGACGGGGGAATCAACTGTTTGTTGCTTGACGGGTCCGTCCGCAAGGTCGGCCTGAAGGAGCTTTGGGCCCTCACCTGGTTTCGCAACTGGAACACCGCCAACGAGTGGACCCGCGCCGGCGGCGTCAAAGCCGAAGACTGGCCTCCCTGGATGCGCCGATTCAAGGATTACTGAGACTGTAGGGGCGAGACATGAACGACAAACGGATACATCAGGTTCGCTCCTCCTTGGTCTGCGGCCGACGAGCTTTCACGCTCATCGAGTTGCTGGTGGTCATCGCTGTCATCGCACTACTCATGGCAATCCTCCTGCCAGCCCTGCAGCGGGTTCGGCGACAAGGAAAGGCCGTCGTGTGCCAATCGAATCTGCGTCAGTGGGGCACCATGTTCAGCACGTACATGACCGAGCACGACGGCTCCTGCTGGAGCAACGCGTGGGTTTCCCCGGGGGACCACTGGACCCATTGGATTGAAACGACCCGCCCGTATTGCCGGGGCGACGAAAAGGTGCGTTTGTGCCCGATGGCCAACAGGCTCCCCGACCCGCCTGTGACCTCGGCGGATCATGCCTGCTATGGCGGCAAGTCCTTCGCCTGGGGCTGGATCCTGCGCGCCGGTGGGCCCGATGAATGGCTGGCCTACAGCAGTTACGGCCACAACTACATGGTCGTGGATGACACGTATGTCAAGGCTCCCGCAGATTTCGTTGACCCAAGGAGCCGGCGGACCATCGTCTGGACGCCCTTGACAGCCGCACATCCGGGCCGAATCCCCGTGCTCTTCGATTGTGCCCGACCCGACTCCACCATACTTGCCGAGATGAAACCTCCCGACTTCGATGCCCCGCCGCAGTTCGACTACAACTATCCGCCTGGCGAACGGACGCCAACCCAGGCAAGATACACCTGTATGGACCGTCACAATGGCGGAATCAACTGTCTGTTCCTCGATGGGTCCGCTCGCAGAGTCGGGCTCAAAGAGCTCTGGACTCTCAAATGGTCCCGCGACTTCAATCTCGCCGGCTCATGGACCCGAGCCGGAGGCGTCCAGGCTGAGGATTGGCCCGCCTGGATGCGCCGGTTCAAGGACTATTAGCAGGGTTTGCGCCGATGACGCCGTTTGGCCAGCGGGTCATCGTCAGGGGGTCGTGGCCGGGCAGGACGATGTCCGCCAAGGAGCGGACTTTCGCCATCGCCTGGCGGCAAGCCGATGGGTCGGGGCTTCGCGCGGGGCGGTCCTTCTCGATGTTCTCGTACTTGTAGACGACGTCACCCGTGAGCACGACGGGGCCCATGCGGGTCTGCACGAGGACGCCCTGGCTGCCGGTGGTGTGGCAGCCGAGAGGAAAGACGCGTACGCCGGGGACGATCTCGTCATTCTCGACGAGTTGCAGCGCGTCCGGTCGCCTGGCAAGGGCCTCCCGCACATCCCTGGCGACGTGACTGCGCTCATCGGATGCGCCGCGGGAGGCTTCCTCGTACTCACGGCGATTGACGACGAGTCTCGCGTTAGGGAAGGCGTCGAAGTAGTCGTAGTGATCGGCGTGCAGGTGCGTGGCGATGACGTGGCTGACCGCGGCCGGGTCGATGCCGTGCTGTCTGAGGGCCTCGGGTGTCCGCTCCTGTGGCAGTTGCTTCACGCCTCCGGGGATGTACGCGGCTGTGCCCTTGCTGAATTCCTCAGGGTACTTCGGCCCGGTGTCCACGACGATTGGGCGCGGGCCGCCTTCGATCACCCAGACGTAGAGATAGTATGTGCTCGTCTCCTGGCTGTCGCTGTCCTGGAAGGTGATGTAGTCGCGGACCTGGCACTCGCCGACCTTGATTGCCTGGATCGTGTACCTGGGCACGTTCGCCGGGGCAGGAGGCCAGCGATCCAGGGTGGCCGGATCGTGGCTGGGCAGCACGATATCCGCTTTGGCTCGGACCTTCTCGATCGCGGCTCGGCACTGGTCGAGATCGGAGAACACGCCGGGCGGAATGTTGCGCTTGAAATTGGCCAGCAGGGAGATCGTATCCCCGGTGAGCACGGCCCAGCCATGAGCGGTTCTGATCCGATAGGCTGTTGAGCCCGGCGTGTGACCGCCGATCCAGAAGGACTCAATGCCCGGCAGAATCTCCTGGTCCTCCACGAGGACCAAGCGGCTGCGGCATTTGGGGTCATTCAGGAACGCGTCCATCATCGGGCCGTGACCCCAACTGGGGCTCTGGCTCGTCGCGCCCTCCCATTCCTTCTTGCCGACGTAGACTCTCGCGTTGGTATACAGCGGCAGGTCGTCCACGTGGTCAAAGTGCATGTGTGTGATCAGGATATGACCGATGTCCTCAGGGGACAAGCCGAACTTGCGCAACTGGACCCGGCTGCTCTCCAGCGGGCTCTGCGTGATCGGCTCGCGAAGCACGTGAGCGGCGCCGCGATTCATCTCCGCGACGTTCGTGAGTCCCGCATCGACGAGAATGGGCTTGTCGCCGCCGAGGATCAGCCAAAGGTACAGCGCGTAGTCGTATGTCTCGGCGTTGTTCCCGCCGTAGAAAGCGTGATTGCCCGCGAGCTTGCAGACGCCGTTGCGCAGCGGGTAGATGCGGTAGGTCGGAGTCTTCGTCTCGCTGGCGGGCGCGACGCACGCAGCGAGCGCGATCACAGACAGGCTGACCAGCCGGTGTCTACGTGTCACGAATGGTGTGTTCATCTTGCCCTCAAGATCACAAACGCAACTGGACCTGTTTGCCGGCGGGGGTTTGCAGGGTCTTTGTCTTGCCTTGCCAGGTAACCGTCAGATCAAAAGCGCCGTCGCTGTTCACCGTCACTGTGCGGACGCCGGCTGAATCAGCCTTCTCGCAGATCAGCGAGACGGTCTTGCCGCCGAACCAGAACCTCTCGATGCCCACGCGGGCGGGGGAGTGGATGTCCCACGTGATCCTGTTGGCCAGCGCGTCCGCCCGGATGCCGATGGCGTACTCGAGGAAGAACGCGATAGGCCCGATGCCGGACCAGCCGACGAAATCGCCCTTGGCCGGCTCGCCGTGGGCGACGTGCTGTGGGGCGTAGTTCTCCCAGATGGTCCCGGTCTCTTTGAACACGGCGACGACGTTGCGCAAATGGTTCAACGCGATCTGACGAGCCATGTCCGTGTAGCCGTAGTTTTCCAGACCCGCGATCACCATTTTATCCGTGGGCGCCCAGACGGCGCCGACCCAGTACCCACCGTTGGGATCGAAGCCCGGCTCGTTGGCCGCCAGGGTGGGCACGCGATGGATCGTCTTGAACGTGTCCGGGTTCTCCAGTTCCGCCGCGAGTGCCTGGGCCTGAGACTTCGAGGCCGCTTGCGCCAGCAGCGTCCAGAACGCGGCGACGCTTCTGATCGGCGCTCGCTCACCTTTGATGGTCAGGTCGAAGTAGAACCTCCGCCGCTCATCCCACATGTGCCGGTTGATGAGCGACGAGAGTTCCTCGGCCTCGCGATGGTACTTGGGGCTCTCGGCCTGCTTGCCAAGAATGTCCGCGATGCGAGCGAGGTGGCGGGCGAAAAGGACCATCTCGCAAGAGATGTCGATCCCGCAGCCGCCTGGCTCGAGGTACTTGTTTCGCGTGGAGTTGTCCATGCTCGCCCAGTCGGTCAGGTAGAGCCCGTTGCCCTGCCGCAGGTACTTCTGCATGACGTCGTAGTATCGAACGAGCGGCTCCCAGATCGATGCAAGCCTGCCCTTGTCGCCGGTCAGTCGAAAGCTCTCCAGTTCCGCCCAGGCGAAGATGGGGTGATTCAACGCGTCGATCGTCAGCTTCGGATTGGGCATGGGCGCCGGGCGGCCCTGATACGCGACGCTGACTTTCCTCTGCCCCGTCTCCATCAGCGTGTACCCCCACCGGCTGAACATCGGCTCGTTGTCCCTGTTCACCCACTGCTCAAAATCAGTGCCGGTCGTGCGGCTGATCTCGCGGCAGATTTCGCCGTCCTCATGCTGCTTGGCGTAGAAGTTGTCCAGCGACGCGATGCCCGGCACGTAAGGATGCGCGTAGTTACAGAACATCGTCATGAAGCACGTGTCCCACAGGAAGATGTTCTGATTGAACGCCGCATCGATGAATTGCGAGACGAACCCGCTACCCTTGGCGGGCTCGTGGAAGTTGCGAAACGCCAGCTCCCACGCCTTCCAGTAGCACCGTACGTAACTCGGGTCCTCATCAAAGATCGGTGAAGGCAGCTTGTCCCGCATCGCCTCAAACACCGGCAGCGGCTTGGCCTCATACTGCTTCTTGCTGAAGTACATTCCCTGTTGAGCGGACAGACTACTGTTGACAGAAGCGATCGCCAGAACCACCGGCACAACTCTCCCGCGCATCGCCGACCTCGATTCACGCCGACCGACATTCGCATTCATACCATTGCCCTCGAGATGCCCCCAGCCTATCTCGGCGAGCGTTTTGTGTCCATAGCCGACGTGCGGATCACGGGCTTCTTTACCGTGGCGGTGTCTTCGAGACAGCGGACGATCAGGGAGGTCCAGCCGGTTTGGTGACAGGTGCCAAGACCCTGGCCGGTCTCGGCGTGGTAGTATTCGTGGAAGAGCAGGGGCTCTTCTTCGCCACATGGGCCGGGGGACTCCGGGTGGTCGGGCCGCCGGGCTCTTATTGATCTGTCAGCCAGTTCTCAGCAAGCACGGCCAAGTCGGACAGGTTCACTTGCCCATCGCAGTTGAGGTCGCCTGTGCCCGATTGACAGGGCGTGCCGGGCCAGCCGGCGAGCCGGGCGAAGAGCCACCACGCGGCGTATGCCTTCAGGTTCGCGTTGAGCGGCTCGCTGTGCGCGGAGCTGCAATTGTACCAGTCGACGTTGACCGTGTGACTGTTCTGCCAGTTTTGTGCCCAGTTGCCCAGCGAGACTCCCATTCGTGAGGCATAGTATTCGCAGCTATCGTTGGGGAAGGGGTAGTACACGCCGTCCGGGTCGAAGCTCTCGATGTCAGCAAAGTCATAGAGCACCTTGCCGTAGGCCTTGCAGTAATCGCGAATGACCTGGTTGGCCGCCTTGTTGTTCGCGTCGTCCCAGTGATCGACATGTCCGGTCATGTAGACGAATGTCACGTGGGGATAGTCGTTCTCCAACTGGCTCATCGGCTCGATGTACTCCGTGAGCAGCCTGTTGCCTGAGTACTTGCCGCTCACCTGGCCGCACCAGGACCACATGATGACGTTCACATGCGCGTTCTGCCGATTGTCCAGATAGGCCCGCGTGTGATTGACCCAGTCGGGATAGTAGCCGACGTCGCCGCTCATGGCGGTATCATGGAGATCCAGCGCCCCATTCGCCCCGCCCCGCTTCCAGGCGAAGATGTCTCTGGGCAACGTCAGTCCCTTGCCGCCTCCGTTCGCGAAGGCCACCAGACCGTTCATCCCGCTGATGAGCTGCGACCCGTGCGACGTGTGCCCGTAGGCGATGTGCAGCTTTGCCTTCGCCTCGACGACCGCTGCCTGTGGAATCGCCGTGATATCCGTACACGTATGATCCACAATAATAGCCTGCCCCGCCAACACCTGTCCGCCCAGACCCAGTGTCGCAATCACCACCACTGCAACCAGACGATTCATCATAACCACTCTCCTTTCCAATCTCGCGCAACCAAACGACCGTCGTCTCGGGATCTTCACCGATGCCCAGCATCTTGGCCACCGGTCCGCCGGTGGGATATCGGCCGGCTTTCGATCCCTTATGCCGCGCTATCCAGGCGTTGGCATACGTAAGCAACGGACACTCTACCTTGCCCGCATGGTGTCCGTGAATCCAGTGATCCATTGTAGAAGAAGACCGGTGGAAATGCAACACGGAATCCCAGCGATCCGGCCTTCCTCTCAGGAAGTGCCCTGGGCGAGGAGTGAGCCGAGGAGCATGGTGACCGCGGTGCCGAGGACGATGAGCCAGGTCCAGCCGAGATGGAGGTAGCCTGCTTTGATCAGGAATAGCAATATGACGCAGATCGCTGTGCTGATGAGCATGGCGGGGATGTTGGCGAGGTTGGCCTTTCGGCGTGTGAGCAGGCCGAGCAGGAAGACGCCCAACATCGGGCCGCCGGTCAGTGAGTACACCTGGAAAGCGAACCAGAGGATATTCTCGACGGGTGAGCACAGCGCGGCGATCGCCGCCAGGATCAGGCCGAAACCGACCACACCCACGCGTGAGACGAGCAGGTAGTGCCTCTCATCCCCGCGCCGGTGGATCAGAGGGCGATAGATGTCGCTGACGAACGAGGCGCTCAGCGAGTTCAGCGGCGAGTCGATGCTGGCCATGATGATGGCACCGAGGACCAAACCTTTGAGTCCAGCGGGCAGGACCGTTCGCGCGAAGTGGGGCAACAACTCCTTCAATTCCCCTGGCAGAGCCAGATCGGCGTGTTGACGGTAGAACACGTAGAGCAGTGTGCCGATGAGCAGGTAGAGCCAATAGACGGGCAAGACCGTGAGGATGGTGGAGATGATGGTCTTCTGGCTGCTTCGGCGGGTCTTGACCGTCAACAGGCGCTGAACCATCTCCTGGTCCGTGCCGAAGGCGACGAGCCCAACGAAGAAGCCGTTCGCGGCGCCTGCCCAGAAGGTGGTTGCATCGTGCAGGTCGAGCCGGAAGTGGAACGTGCTGAGCCGGCCCGCCTCGCTCGCCGTTTGCAGGGCGGCGAGCAGGCCGCCGTCGATGTGCCGAAGGAGATAGCCGACCACCGCAATCCCGACGGCGACGAAGAAGATCGCCTGATACGCGCCGGCCCAGACGACCGCCTTGATGCCGCCGAATGCGATGAACAGGATGCTGACGAAGGTGAACAGCGTGATCGTCGCCGCCAGCGGCCAGTCCAGGATGACGCCGACGGCCATGCACGTGGCGTAGAGCCGTACGCCGGAGGCCAGCAGGCGAGTGACGAAGAAGTAGATCGATCCGGCATACTGCGTCGCCGGGCCGAAGCGGTGGCCAAGAAACTCGTAGATGCTCGTGCAGTTGTACTTGTAGAAGGCCGGGATGAAGAGAAAGGCCACGAGCACGCGAGCCACAGCCGAGCCGATCAGGAACTGGAGCCACCTCCAGTTCTCGGTGAATGCCGTGTGCGGCATGCTGACGATCGTCAGGGCACTGATCTCCGTGGCAACGAACGACAGGCACGCGATAGCAGGAGGAATGCGCCTGCCGCCCAGGAAGAAGTCGTGCGTGTCTTTCTCCCGCCGCCCAAAAACGTAGGAGATGACCAGCAGCACGATGACCGACCCGGCGATGATCGCGCCGTCGAGTCCGCTCAGCGATCCGGCCAGATGTTGCGTGATCGCGTCTTCGATAGTCCTTTATCCTTCGATGGCTTTACGCAGAGACTGGTTGCAGGCGTCGAGCATTCGCGCCGCGGCCTGCAGGTCGACCTTGCGGAAGTGCATGACCACGGCCGGCTTGAGTCTGCCGCCGGCCCGCTGGAGCAGGGTCGTTGCCCTCGGTCGCGAGAGCCCTGTCAGCTCCATCACGATTCGCACGGAGCGGTCGCGGAGCTTGTTGTTCACGGCTCGCAGATCGACCATCAGGTTGCCGTACACCTTGCCGAGTTTGATCATGGCGGCGGTTGTAAGCGTGTTGAGCACGAGCTTGGTGGCCGTGCCTGCCTTCATTCGCGTTGAGCCTGTGACGATCTCCGGCCCGACGACCGGATTGATCACGATCTCGGCGGGGATGAAGCCGACTGCCTCGGGTGCACAGGTGACACAGATCGTCCGCGCCCCGGTCCGCCGTGCGCGCTCCAAGGCACCTCGTACGAAAGGTGTCATGCCGCACGCCGCCAGACCCACGACCACGTCTTTCCTGCTCACATGCTTCTCGTCGATGGCTTTCGCGCCGTGATCGGCGTGGTCTTCAGCCCCTTCGATGGAGCGGACAAGCGCCCGCCGGCCGCCGGCGATGATGCCCTGAACCATCGAGGGCTTGACGCCGAACGTCGGTGGACACTCCGAGGCGTCGAGGACGCCGAGCCGGCCGCTCGTGCCGGCGCCGACATAGAACAGCCGCCCGCCGGCGCGAAACTGCTCCACGATCACGTCGATGGCGGCGGCGATTCTCTCTCGTTGCGAGCCGACCGCCTGCGGCACAGTGCAGTCCTCGCGGTTGATCAATTCGACGATCTCCAACGTGGGCAATCGGTCGACGTTCACACTTGCGGGATTGCGCCTCTCGGTCGTCGGCAGGCTCCTGCGGCTCGTCATTTCCCTGGCACGATCTTCCCTAAAACGACCGGCTCGCTCGCCCCCGTGACGCAGGGGAGGTTGCTGGGCACGCCCCGGATCGTGGCGTACGCTAGAATCGCAAACGAGACGGCCTCTTTTGCGTCCACATCGATTCCAAATTCATCCGTGGTGCGGATTCTAACGCCTTCGAGGGCGGCCTGCAACATTCGCACGAGCGAGGCGTTATGGGCCCCGCCGCCGCACAGGATTGTCTCGTCCGGCATCGAGGGCAGAAACCTGCGATAGGCGGTGGCGACAGTCGAAGCCGTGAACGCCGTTGCCGTCGCGACGGTATCCTCGGGCATGAGCCCTTTTCTGCGGGCCCGGTCGTAGAGCCACTCGCAGTACTGCTGTCCGAACTGCTCGCGACCGGTAGACTTCGGCGGCCGACGCAGAAAGAACGGATGCCGCAGCATCTCCTGCAGGAGCGATTCATCGACATTGCCCCTGGCCGCCAGTGCGCCATTGCGGTCATAGGAGCGTTTGCCCTTCGTGATCAGCCGCATCACGCCGTCGATAACCATATTCCCCGGCCCCGTATCGAAGGCCAGGACATCCCTCGGACCCTGGGTGCCATGCCTACGCTCGCGTAGGCATGCCTTCCTCTCATTCGCCCGTTCAGCATGTCCACGCGAGCGTGGACATGGCACCTGGTTGTCGCCGGCCTGAGAAGGCAGGAAGGTCACGTTGGCGATGCCGCCGATGTTTTGCACGGCTCGGCACAGCCGCCGGTCGCTGAAGAGGATGTAGTCGGCATAAGGTACGAGCGGTGCTCCTTCGCCGCCGGCCGCCATATCGCGTGGCCGAAAGTCCGCGACGGTCGTGATTCCCGTGCGCTGTGCGATCACCGATGGCTCGCCGATCTGGAGCGTGGAGCGCACAAATCGCCCCGCGTACCGGCCGCCGTTGGGATTGTGATAGATCGTCTGGCCATGCGAGCCGATCAGATCGATAGAATCCAGCGAGATGCCGCTCTCATTACAGAGCCTGACAACCGCCTCCGCGAACACCTCTCCCAACACATGGTTGTAGTGACAGATGGCGTCCAGCCTCGCGGATTCCGGCCGGCACAGCCGCAGAATCTCGCTCTGCAACGTCGCCCGGTACGGATAGGTATCGAACGCCAACACCCGGACCCGCCGCTCGCGGATGTCCACGATGGCTGCATCCACGCCATCCGCCGATGTCCCCGACATCAGCCCCACCACCCGGAGCTCGCTCTTCGATCCAACCTTCATCACCAAGTTGCTCACTAGCACTATTCTCCCTGCTCAGATCCGTATTCAAACGCGTCCTTCATCGTCCTCGGTATTCTCAAGCTGCCCAAAGTGCTCCTGCTTTGGCGGACTGGGGAAGGCATCCTCGTAGCGTTCACCGAAAACCTCCCAGAAACTTGCTGCCTCCAGTATTTCCCACCACACGGGGTCGAACTTGTCAAGCTCTAACTCATTCAGACCTGGGAAGACCATGCGCACAGATAAGCCGTCGCCCCATCGCTCGGAAGGTTGAGTATAGTGAAAAGGCGTACTGATGGCCGCACGAAGACGCTTGACCAAATCGAGTTCAAGCCAATCGCACAAATACGGGTATTCCTGTGGGACGTCCTCCGGGAGTAGATCGCTACTGAGCACATTATCAATCATGAGGCTGAGAGTAAGTACGAGAGGCTCCTCTGCGTGCTGTGAGCTTTCTATTTCAGCCAAGAACTCGTGAACTTCCTGTACAGTCAGGCGTTTGTTCTCAATGGCGGTGCTAAGGGAGCCAAAGAGATGGGCTCTCGTACGATTCTGACTGAGGGATTCAAGTGCCTCCCGCGCCTTGTGCAGGTGTTGCTGGACATCCCGTAACAAGAGGAGTGTCATCTTCTTAGGAAAGACCTGTGACCCTTTGCGCATGTTGCATTTGCGAGGATGAGCAGGGACCCAGTTCGTGAAATCGTTAATTTGAAAATACGGAAAACTCTCACCAATCTCATAGTCTTGACGCACCTGCTTGAGTTGTTCCGGTTCCTCGGCTAGCCACTCTGGTATTACGTGGTCAATAGTCATATCTTGAAAGTCGAGCGGCTTTTCGCAGTAGAAGCATCGCCCATCGTATGCACGCCAAAGAGCATATCGCTCAACATATGAAAATCGGTGCTTGCTCATGGTCCTATTAGGTTTTCCGCCAGGCCTCGTCCAAGTTCACAGGCACAACTGCTTACAGACGCCCACGAACTCCCGTGCTCTATTCAGCGTTGCACGTGCCTGGGATTCTTCCGCTTCGAAAGGCGCAAGATAGTCACAGTCGTTGCGCAATGTGAAAGCTTCAACGAGATACCGGTGGAACTTGGGATCAGCGAGGCCAGGTTTGGCAATGAACCGGCCGAAGGCTGAGATAATTCCACCATGGGAACTCCGCTCAATGCCTCTGTTCAGAAGCACGGCCGTCGCGGCGTGAAACATGGCATAGTAAGCCCGCCCAACAGTCCCGCGGGAGAATCCGCCAGACAGCAGGTGTTCACTCTCCCGGAGGAAGACCTCCGCACTCTCAATGTGACGCTGCACGTCCTGTTTCATGCAGGGATGCCTTCGCGTTTGATGGTTCGGTATACAAGAAAGGCGCCGTCGGCGAAGTCCGCCTCGGTAGCAAAAAGGAATGCTACGACGGTGTCGTATTCGAGGCTGAGATCGGCGGCGAGTTGGCTGGTGCGCTCATGCTCGGCGAAGCGACTGGGGATCTCGTCGAGCACGACCGCGATGTCGATGTCGCTGTCAGCGGTCAATTGGTCGCGGGCAGCCGAGCCGTAGAGGTACACACCGCGCAGACGCCCCTCGTAGATTTCCTCTAAGGTCTCACGAGCCTTGGAGGCGATTTCCAATGCCTGTTGCCGCGTTGTTACCATCTCGGAGTCCTGGTCCTATAGGCTTCATCGGAATGAGTCCATCGTAGCTTTACGGATGGACAGATGCAATCGAAAAGCCCTCTGTCTCAGCACTGAATCATACTCTGTGATCCGGCGTGGCTGAGACAGCAGGAGGGAATTTCGGTTTACTCATTGGAGGGAGCACGATATGAATGGGCGGTCGAGTTTCCGAGTTATCTGGAGAATGGTGTGTCGCAGGCGAAGGAACGGGCCAGGGCATTTGTGGAAGGGGAGAAGGCGTTTCGGCTGGGGGAGCTGCTGACCGAGGCGTTCCACCCCAAGACGCGCGAGCTCTCGCAGACCATGGAGCGGGATATCCATGCGGGCATCCGGCTGCTGCAATCCGTGGATGAGGACATTCCGCTCGCGCTGGATCGCATCTTCGCTCAGGAATCGTTCGGGAATCTCGTCGAGGCTTTGCGCGAGGCGATCATTGCGCGGCGGCGAATCTTCTTCACCGGCTGCGGGGCGACGGGCCGGCTGAGCATCCTACTGGAGGCTGCGTGGCGAGAGTACTGGCGAGGCGTCGCGGCGCAAGGCTCGCCGATGGTGGACCTGTGTATCAGCGTCATGGCAGGCGGGGATTTCGCATTGATCAAGGCCGTCGAGGGCTTCGAGGATTTCCCAGCGTTCGGACGACGTCAACTCAAGGAGGCGGGTGTACAGCGGGATGACGTCGTGGTCGCGATCACGGAAGGTGGTGAGACGCCCTTCGTGATCGGCACCGCCTGGCAGGGGCTTGAGGCGGGAGCCCGCGTCTTCTTCGTCTACAACAACCCGACCGACCTGCTGCGCCGCCACGTTCGAAGATCCTGCGAGGTGATCGATGAGCCGCGCATTGGGAAGCTCAATCTGGCGACCGGGCCGATGGCCGTTGCCGGCTCGACGCGGATGCAGGCGACGACCACGGAGCTGCTCGTCGTTGGCGCAGCGCTTGAAATAGCGATCGGGAAGGCAGGTCTTGAGGTTGCCCCCACAAAGTCGGGTTCTGAGCACCAGCGGCGGTTCGCCAGGTTGCTGAGCCAATTGTCCATCGAGGATGCGGTCGAGACGATGGCTGGCCTAGTGCAATTCGAGGAGACCGTGTATCGGCGCCATGGCCTGGTGACGTATGTGACCGACGCAGCCCTGCTGGACGTTCTGACTGACACGACGGAGCGGGCGCCGACATTCATGCTGCCGCCGTTTCGGAGAAGTGGTGACACCGTCTCGCCCGTGTCGTGGGCATTCGTCAAGGATCCGTTACGGCCGACGCCGCAGGCGTGGCGCGAGATGCTCCAGCGGGAACCTCGCGGCCTGACTTGGGACTTGGCGGTCTACCGGCAGTTGAACGCGCCGGCGGCGCTGCAAACGAATCCGCCAAAGCTCGACAACAGCGAGATACTCAGATTCCCAATTGGCAATGAGGCTGATCCATCTCGGACGAATGCTCCAGAGTCGGCGCTGGTGTTCATCGATGTCGGGGGAGAAGGTGTGCATGGCACACCCTACGGGGACTTCAAGAGGACGGCGGCGATTACTGTCGGGTCGCCGGCGGCTCTGCCAACCGTGGATGAGCATTTTCACTTTCGGTGCGATCTGCCTGCGTCGCCGCTGCGGTTGTGGGAGCACTTAGCGATCAAGCTCATCCTGAATACGGTTTCGACGGCGACAATGGTTCGAATGGGCCGGGTGGTGGGCAATGCGATGGTCTGGGTATCGCCGAGCAACAAGAAGCTGATCGACCGCGGGACCCGCCTGATCTCACAGTCCACCGGCTGTAGCTACGAGCAGGCTTGCGAGGCGTTGCACGAGGCGATGGAGGAGACTGCCAGCCGCGCCCAAGGGGGCGAGGAGGTTCCCTCCCCTGTCGCACTGGCCATCGAGCGGATCGGAGCAGCTCGTCAGGAGGGCAAAGCATGAGAGAGAGCCGCGAGCATGCTTCACATTTCGCACGTCACACTTCAGATTTGATTCTTGCGTTGCTCCTGTGTCTCTTGCCGGGCTGTCGGCGGGATCAGGTCCGCGATGTGCGGCTGGCACGGATCGACGGCGTGGTGGACGAGGAGATCAAGGCGGGTCATTTGCCCGGAGCGGTGGTCCTGGTGGGGCGGGGGAACAGGGTCCTCTACTGCAAGGCGTTCGGCCTGGAGGTGGCGGAGCCATTTGAGGAGGTTATGCAGAAGGGCACCATTTTCGACATGGCGTCCCTGACCAAGCCGATTGCCACAGCGACCGCCATCATGATTCTTGTGGATGGGGGAAGGATCGACGTGAACGATCTTGTGTCCAAGTACCTGCCGGCGTTTGCCTGCAACGGCAAGGAACAGGCTCGGATCAGACACTTGTTGACGCACACTTCCGGCCTGCCGGCCTACATGGACGCGAACGATCTGCGGACTCGCTTTGGCGAGTCTTGTCCCGACCAGGTGGTCGAGACGATCTGTGGCTTGAAGGTCCAGAGCACGCCGGGTGAGGGGTTCCGGTATAGCTGTCTCGGCTATATCACGCTGGCGCGAATCGTGAAGATCGTCACGGGGCAGGGCATCGGCCAGTTCAGCGAGGCCAGTATCTTCCAGCCCCTGGGCATGAGGCACACACGATTCAATCCCCCGGCATCATGGCGAAAGAGGATCGCCGCCACGGAAATCGTCGGCGGCGCGCTGCTGCGCGGGACGGGGCACGACCCGCTGGGCCGGCTGATGGACGGCACCAGCGGCAACGCCGGCCTCTTCTCCACGGCCTCCGACCTGTCCATTTACTGTCGCATGCTCCTCAACAATGGCATCTGGAAAGGCAAGCGGATCCTCAGTCCCGCCGCGGTCGCGATGCTGACTGGCGCCCAATCGCACGGCCGTGCTTACGGCTTCGACGTCAGCTCCAGCTATGCATGGATCAAAGGCCCGTACGCGTCACAGAATGCCTTCTGTCACAGCGGCTACACGGGAACCAGTCTCGTGTGCGACCCGAGCAGCCGCACGTATCTCATTCTCCTGACCAACAGCGTCCATCCACACGACGAAGGCGCCTCCAAGCCGATTCGCCAGGAGCTTGCGGAGATCGTCTTTCCCCCACCGGACACAGAGCGACCCTGAGTGTCTATGTCTGAATCGTGTCCAGCTCGACAAATGCGACGGGCAGGAAGATGAACAGGGGCAGCCACGCCCACAGCTCCGGCATCACCCGGCCGGCGATCACGACCTCGGTCGCGAGCATCTTGCACAGAAACGTCACGACGAAGCACGTGGCCGTCAGGACGAAACTGACCATGATCCTGGACTTCATCATCCGGGGATCCCGGCAGATCAGCACAGGCAGACTCACCATGAGCATGGTCAGGTTGATGATCGGATCGGTGATGCGGAAATGCTTGAGGCTGCTCAGTTGGGCGACGTCCCGTATCCGGGTGCTCTGAGCGGCCAGGGCGGACAGCTCCCGGGAGCTGAACAGGGAGGCATGCCTGGACTCGCAGATGATCGGGACGTCTTTAGGAAGCAGATTGGGCGCGGAGTAGGAGGTCACCGGTCTGGGCATATCCTGGGGCCCGGTGCCGACAAAGACGCCATTGACGAGGTCCCAGGCGCCCGTCTGATCGTTGAATACAGCATTGTCGGCCGTGATTCGGCCCGTCACGACCCAGATCCCCGGATGGTCCGTGGCGCGGCGCGTGATGATCATCGGCCGGTAGAAGGTGGACGTCTTGACATCGAATCGGCCGGAGTAAATCAAGGAACCATTGCCGTCGACGATGAGCTGGGCCCGGTAGTACTCCTGGCCCGGCACGTCGCCGTGCTTGCGCATCAGCCTATCGCTGATGGACGGGATCAACAGCTCCTGATCGACCACCCACAGACCGGTGAACAGAATCGCCAGAACCAGGACGGGCCCGACGATTCTCTGGGCGCTGACGCCGGAGGCGATCATGGCCACCAGTTCATTGGTCCGAACCATTCTGCCGAGGGAGAACGCGGCGGCCACCACGGTGATCACGCCGGCCAGATCCCGGAAGTACAGGGTCATGTTGAGCCCGTAGTAGGTCAAGATGTTCCTGGCGATGGCCCAGGCGCCCATGTCGATATGCTCGGCGAATTCGTCCAGGTTGACGAACAGATCGATGATCGTCCACAGACCGATGAGCACGGAGAACGCGATGGCGTAGCCGACCAGAAAGTTCACTGCAATATAGCGGTCCAGAATCTTCATCAGTTCCTACCCTGCGGCCGTCACACGGGCGGCCGTACCCATCTATGGTGCCCAGAGAGTCCACCACGTGAGATGATAGCTGGCCGAGACAGCGTCAGGCAACGCTAAACCCGCCGGACCACGGGAAACGAGGCGACTCCGTCGCTGAATCCGATGACTTGCCGCGGATGCTCAGCAGTCCAAACCCGCGTGCTTCCTTCAGCGACCGTGGATCGAAGCCGCGTCCGCGATCGGATACCGACAGGCAGATCCGCAAGGAGGTTGCGGCAACCTGGCGAATTTGGTAGCATGGTAGGCAGGAGGTACGGTTCTTTGGATCGCTGCGCCGGCGCGGCCACGGAGAGGGTGTTCAGCGTGAGGCGCGGGAAGGGTTTGACAAGCTGCTTTGCTAAGGGAGGAAAGTCATGCATGCGACGACGATTTGCCGGGCACTCTTGCTGGCTATCATTCTGGCGGTCCCGGTCTCGGCCGAGCTGATCGGCTACTGGAAGCTGAACGAAGGCTCAGAGGCCAAGTTCCTGGATGAGACGGACTACTGGCATGACGGCACCATCAGCCCGTGGGATCCCGCCACTGTACGGTGGACGAGTGAAGGCTACGATAGCAACGCTCTGGAGTTCCTGTCCGCCACCACGCTTACGACCATTGCTGAGGCTCCGCTGAGCCCGGGCGCCCTGGATATCAGTGAAGCGACATGTTCATTCTGGATGAACATGCCGACTGCCTACCAGGCGTGGGGCGTCATGTTCGACCTTCTGGGCACGACTGCCGACCACAGCATAGAGCCCGACGGAACTGCCGGCCTGGGTATTGGAAACGCCGGCGGAAACGGCCCCTGGTACTGGTACCTGACCAAGAACGTGGCACTCAATGACAACCAGTGGCACCACGTCGTCGTCACCTACAGCAAGACCGCCAACCAGTGTGTCGCCTACATCGATGGCAAAGAGAACAACAGCGCGGCGTTCAGCCTGAGCGAGCCCATCACGAAAGTGCGTATCGGTGGTCCTCGCTACTATTCCAACGTGTGGAGGCGATATCTCGGCCGGCTGGACGAGGTGGCGGTGTATAACCACGCGCTGAATGCGGCCGATGTGCAGACGCTTGCCTGGTATGGCCCAGGGTGGGCGCACTTCGCCGGCGGGGCGGAGCCTGCCAATGGCGCGATCCTCGGATCGGTGGACGTGACGCTCCGTTGGACGCCGGGCGACACGGCTGCTCAACACCATCTCTACATCGGACAGAACGCCGACGATGTCCAGAGCGGTGCCGCTGCAACGGACCAGGGGATCACGACAGAAACCAGTTTCTCCGGCTATCCCTACGAGCTTGGCGAAACCTATTACTGGCGAGTCGATGAGATCGAGGCGGACGGCGTTACTGTCCACCCTGGCAAGGTGTGGAGCTTCACGATCTCGGCGAAGTTCGCTTCCAGTCCCAGCCCTGCCGACGGCGCCGTGCTGGTGGACCCCAATGCCGTATTGAGCTGGACCGCTGGGTCCGGGGCCCTCTACCACACCGTCTTCCTGGGTCTCGATCCGGTGAAGCTCGTCCGTGTCGTACAGGCGCAGACCAAGACGACCTATGACCCTGCGCCGTTTGCGTATGACAGGACCTACTATTGGCGGATTGATGAGTTCGATGGCAAGGCGGTCCAGACGGGCCAGGTGTGGAGCTTCAAGACCACTCCCAACATCCGGATCACCGATCCGAACCTCGTCGGCTTCTGGAATTTCGATCAGGACGAGAAGGGCATTTGCATCGATTGGTCGGGCCGTGGCCGCCACGGCGAGATTCTCGGCGAGCCGAACAGCATCGTCGGCTACAATCTTGCCGCGTGGGCGTTCGACGGGGTGGACGACTGCATCCGGGTTCCGCAGGTCGTCGGCGCGGACCTGACCCTGATGGCCTGGGTCAAGGCGGATGTCCCCGGCCCGGCGGGCACGACCGCGCGGGCGGGCAGTGGGCTGCTGTGGTCGGACGCCGCCGGCGGCGGCGACCACTTCACCGTGGCGGTGCTGGGCAAGAAGCTGGCCTTTGAGACCGGTCCTGGAGGCAATCCAAATACGATCTCCATCGCGGATGTCGTCACCGGGGAATGGACGCACGCGGCCGTGACCAGGGCCGAGAGCACAAAAGGCGTGCAGATCTTCATTAACGGCGCGCTCGACGCGACGGGCACTCACACAGACGACAGGAATGTCGGCTCCTGCGCACAGATCGTGATCGGGGCCAATGCGCTCGATTCGCGGTACTTCAAGGGAGCCATCGATGAAGTCCGGGCGTATGATCGCGTATTGAGCCAGTTGGAGATCGCATCATTGATGCGCGGCGACCTGTCATTGGCGTGGAACCCCAAGCCCGCGATGGGTGAGATCGTCGACATCACCTACGACAAACCACTGAGCTGGTCCGCCGGAGACGCCGCGGCTGAGCATGACGTGTACCTGGGGATGGACAGGGCGGCCGTGGAAGCGGCGACGCCTCAGACCGCCGGGATCTACGAGGGACGCCAGGCGGACGCCACGTACTCCCTGGCTGAGCCGCTCCAGTGGAAGCAGACCTACTACTGGCGCATCGATGAAGTTGGTGCGGATGCGACGGTCGCCAGGGGAAGGGTGTGGAGCTTCGTCGTGGCGGACTACCTCCTGGTGGACACGTTCGAGAGTTACACGAACGACTCGCCGAACCGGGTCTTTCAGACCTGGATCGATGGGATCGGTTTCTCGGCCGATGAGTTCTTCCTCGATGGCAATCCAGGCAACGGCACCGGTGCAGCGGTCGGACACGACATCTGGGGTGAGGGCACGACGCACACGACGATCATGGAGACAAGCATCGTTCACGGCGGCAGGCAGTCCATGCCTCTGTACTACGACAACAGCGATGTGAGCACGGGGTACAAGTCCGAGGCCGAGCGCACGTGGCCTGCGGCCCGAGACTGGACCGTCGGCAACATCGACACGCTCCAACTGTATTTCCGGGGCAACCCCGTGGACTTCCTGGAGAGCGCCTCGGGCAGCATCACGCTCAGCGGCGCCGGGGCCGACATCTGGGGTCTCGCTGACGAGTTCCGGTTCGCCTTCAAGACGCTCACCGGCAATGGCTCGATCGTGGCAAAGGTCGATCGGCTCGTGGATCGCGACCCGTGGACCAAGGCAGGCGTGATGATCCGTCAATCGTTGGACGTGGATTCCGCGTTCGCGGCGGTCTACGTGAGCGGTGACAGCGGTATACACTACCAGGCGCGACTACGAGCGATGGTCGAAGCTGTGAGTGACACCGATGTCTCCACGGCCGAACAAAACGCCCTGCGAGAGCCTGCATGGATCAAGATCGAACGCGCGGGCGACCAGTTCAACGGTTACTACTCCCTCGACGGCGCGCAGTGGACTGCAATGTCCTGGAATCCGCAAACGCTGTACATGACCGGCCCGGTCTACATCGGCCTGGCGGTGACCAGCCACGTCGTAGGCAATCCTGCCGTGGCGGAGTTCTCCGGAGTCAAGACAACGGGCAACGTCTCCGGCGCCTGGAACGTCGAGGAGGTCGGTGGCGTGCATCCAGCCAACAGCCGTGCGGACCTGTACGTCGCCTTGCAGGACAGCAGGAACCGGACCGCCGTGGTGAAATATGCGGACGGCGCCATCGCCACCGACTGGACGCAGTGGGATGTCCCGCTGAATAGCTTCACAGGGGTAGACATGTCCACGGTCGAGAAGATGGTCATCGGCGTCGGCGACCGGGGCAACCCGCAGGCCGACGGCACAGGCGTCGTCTACGTCGACGACATTCGCGTGATCAAGGCAGTGGATCAATAGCCGAAGAGAGATTGCGCTACCGGTACTGGAAGACGCGATGGGGATGGGGCTTGAGTGACCGGGTGAACGTGGTCCTGGGACCGGTATCGCGTCGGCCGAACATCGGCATGCGCGGGCCCTGGTTCGCGGCAGGAGAGACCGACTCATCCGATTGCAGGTCGCGAAGTGCCGCGACCTGTCCGGCGACCGTGACGCCGACGTCCGCGGACTCGTCGAGGAACGACTCGACGATGAACGTGCCGTTGTCGTACAGGAACAGGCTGACCATGCCCGGTGCGTCCACCCGCACCGGCAGTTCGCGCGTCACTGTATCCCTGATCCTCGACAGGATCGTCGAAGGGACGATCAATCACCAGTCGCATGGGCTAAAGTGCCTCCGTCGCTGAGGCCGATATAATAGGGATAGGCTATTTGCCACTGATGCGGATGTTCTTTTTGAAAGGGTGCAGCATGTGCAATAAGTGTGGGTGCAGAGGGACGAAGCAAGCAAAGCCGGCCAAGCCGAAATCCTCCCGAAAGAGCAAGGCCAATTCCAGGAAAAAGTGACGCACCCGTCTGCCAACAGGCTCGCAGACTCTTGCCTCCGGGTGAGCCAAGAGTGCGAGCCTGTTCCATGTCTGCTCATTCCCGTCGTCCTATGCGTGCTGTCTCGACGAGTTCGTAGCGAGGGGCCTCGGAGACAGTCGCGGCCTTCCACTCGTAGAGAATTCGAATGGCAATTCGTTTGGATTGCTGGTATTTTCTCGATGTTTGCAGGCCCACGTTCTGTGAGGCGTGATTTCCGATAGCCGATCCTCCGGCCAAGACCGGGGGCGGCCGTAGTGGAGACGTACATGGCACGGACGAGTCTCAGAGACAGGTTGAAGGAGCCAAGCGGCTTCGTGGTGGTGGCGGAGTTGACGGGTGGACCGGGCTTTGGCTTCGAGCCCATCGAGAAGTTCCTCGAAGCCTACCGCCAGGCTGCCCCAGGCGGGGAAGGCGTCATTCCGGCCGGTTTCGAGTTCGCCGGCATTGCACTGCCCCAGAGTCCGGGCGGGGTGGCCAATATCGAGCCGGGCAGCATCATCGGTGTTCTGCAGGCGAAGGGCCTTCTGGCCGGGCTCGACGTCGTGCCTCACGTCACCTGCAAGGACATGAACGCCGACGCCATCGTCAGCTCACTGATGAGTCTGCGGAAGATGGGCGTCCGCAACGTGCTGGCGCTGACGGGCGACAAGCCGGTCAAGGCACAGGGGGTCTTCGAGCTGGAGTCGCTCGGCCTGTTGCGGCTGATCAAGCGGATCAACCAGGATGCGTATGCCCAGGCTAAGCCGCAAGCGCTGGCCGAGGTGCACCAGTTCTTCGCCGGGGCGGCGGTCTCGCCCTTCAAGTACTCCGAGGCGTCGCAGATGCAGCAGTACTACAAAATGGAGAAGAAGATCGCCTGCGGCGCTGAGTTCCTCATTACCCAGGTCGGCTGGGATTGGCGCAAGTCGCTCGAGCTGTTCACGTACCTGCGCGAGAATGGTCTGCACGTGCCGGCGCTCGGCAACGTGTACCTGCTCAGCACGCTGACACCGGCCCCACGACTCATGCACGATATCAAGCTGCCCGGCTGCTTCGTCAGCGACGAGCTGCTCGCCAGGGTCAACTCCGAGCGGGTCGACGATCACCTCGAGCGAGCGGCCCAGCAGTTGGCCATGTACAAAGCGATGGGGGCCGCCGGCGTCGATCTCGGCGGTGTCCACAGCTTCGAGCTGTTCATCCAAATCCTCCGTAGGGCCGCAGAAATTGGACCCGACTGGGAGCAGTTCAAAGAGAACCTTCATTGGCCGGCAAAAGAGGCATTCTATTTGTACGACGAAATGGGCACGAGAGCCGGACTCTCGACGTCGAAGCCGACGTTTCACAAGCGACTCTTTGATCTCACGCACCGGATGATTCTGGATCCGAAGCATGCCGGATTTCACGCCTTGAAAGAGACAACGGCACTGCTGGGCGCCGGCAAGGGGAAGGGCGCCGTCTACAAGCTCTTCAACAGCAGCGAAAAGGCGTTCAAGTATATGCTCTTCGAATGTGAAGAGTGTGGCGATTGCTTCCTGCCGGAGAATTTCGGCCTGTGCACGATAGGCGGCTGTGAGAAGGGGATGGACAACGCCCCGTGCGGCGACGCGACCGTGGACGGCCACTGCGGCAACAACCTTGACCGCGTCTGCATCGGGGAGCGGATCTATCAGGCCGCCGCCTCGGAAGATCGCAAATCCAAGGGCTCAGACGCACGCGGGCGTGCTCGCCTGCGAACGATCATCAACAAGCCGCGGAATCCCGCTCTGGTGCACACGTCATCCATCATCAACTACCTGTTTGCGAAGGACCACACCATGCACAGTCCGCTGATCTCCATCGGCGAGGCAATCCACGCCTCCATTCCCAAGACCGGCAAGATCATGAAGCAGTTGCACGATCTCGGCCGCGACGCGTACTCGACGCCGAGCGGACCGCTCGAATACATCAAAGCCTTGATTGAGACACAGGCGGCCGAGGGGGCCGACTATATCGCCGTCAATCTCGACGCGTTTGGCGAGGATAATCCACAGCAAGCAGTCGATATGATGGTCGAGTATGTCCGGCTCGTTCGCCAATTCGGCCACGGCGTGCCCATTTGCCTCGACAGCAGCAACGACAATGTCCTGATCGCCGGGCTGAAAGAGTGGTATGAGGGAGAATCAAAAATCAAGAATCAAGAATCAAGAATGGCGATGCCCCCTCTTCTCAACTCCATCAAGGTCTATACGATGGACAAGATGCTGCCTTTGAAGAGGGAGCACGATTTCTCGTTCATCGGCCTGCTCGTCAGCGAGGACAAGCCGACGGGTCCGGGCGGGTCGCATTCCGTTGATGAGCTTTATGGCTTGGTGAAGCAGCTCTTCGAGCGGGCTGTCGGGCAGTTCAGCTTCCGGCCGGACCAGATATTCTTCGACTCCACGGTCTTTCCGCTGGCGATCGATATGCCGATGGAGCCTGGCGTCCCCGGGTACACCTATCGCACGTTCGAGACGATCAAGAAAATCAAGAGCGATCCCGCCATGAAGGGAGTGCACTGCTCGCTGGGCATCAGCAACAGCGTGCGCGACCTGCCCGCCCGCAAGATCGGCGTGTGCCGGGCCTATGTGGCCAAGGCGATGGAGTACGGCCTGGACGCCGGCATCGTCAACACCTCGCATCAATACGGCTCCGTCGAACCCCCGCCGGAGCTGATGGAGCTCGTAGCCGCTTACGCACAGATGGACGGCTCCATGGAAAGGATGAGCAAAGCGATGGAGCTGATGGGCCAATTCTGCCGCGAGAACCGAAGAGTCACCTGACCGGGCCGCAAGGAGTACTGCTCGCGCCCTTTCTCCGTTAATGCTCGGCCTGCTCATCCGTCTTGGAGATGTCGTGATCGGTTGGCAGAAGTCGCATTTGTGAGGAGTAGAGCCATGGCCCGAGTGTCAACGTTAGTGCGCCAGAGCCGATCTGTGTCTGCATGGATCGTCTTGACTCTTCTGGTCCCCAGATTTGCGCACGGTCAGAACGCTTCCTTCGTGAATCCGGACTTTGAGCTAGGAGAGGCGGGACAGACGCCGAGCGGCTGGATGATCCCCAAAATGCTGGCGGACCAGGGGTTCACGCCGGTCCTGACGGACAAGGAACCTCAATCCGGAAGGTTCTGCGCCGAGATTCGCTGGCCGGTCGGTGCGACGCCGAAGGCGCCGTTTGCGAACCTCATGCAATCTATCGACGCCACCCCCTGGCGGGGCAAACGGATCCAGATCACGGCGGCGATCCGGGTCGCGTCGGGTGAGAATGACAAACGTGCCCAGATGTGGCTTCGCGTGGACCGCGCGGGGGGCATGGGCGTGTTCGACAACATGAGCGACCGCCCGGTGCGCGGGCAGACCTGGGCTGATTACTCGATCACGGCCGACATTGCGGACGATGCACAGAAGATCAACCTGGGACTGATGACTCGTGGCGGTGTGACGGCGTGGTGGGACAACATCCGAATGGAGGTTGTCGGCGAGTTTGCGACGCTCAGGGACCCGCCGCGCCCGCTGAGCGAGACAGGCCTGCGCAACCTCGTGGCCCTTGCACGCCTTGTGGGCTGTGTGCGCTATTTCCATCCGTCCGACGCCGCCGCGATGAACGACTGGCTGCCATTCATCGTCCGGGTGTTGCCGAAGGTGGAAAATGCGCAGGACTCGACGGCTCTGGCGGCGGAGCTCCAAGCGGCATTTCTGCCCATCGCCCCCACCGCTCGGGTATTTCAAGGCGACAAGGATCTGACGCTGTTCACGGAACTGCAACCCCCGGCGAACACCAACGCGCTGAAAGTCCGCTTCTGGGAACACCTCGGCTGCGGTCCTGCCGCAGGGACGGTTGGCGAGAGCATCTACAGCAGCCGGCGCGTGACACTGGACGCGCGGGACCCGGCGTCTCTGCCGCAGTATGCACAACCGACGAACGTCTTTCGCTGTGATCTTGGCACGGACATTGGCTGTTGGATGCCCACCGCCCTGTATGCGGATGCGGGTGGCACGTTGCCGCGCGGCAAGTCGGGCATCCCGGCAGCGGATGCCAACCAGATCCGATTCTCCGTGGCGCATCGGCGCGCACGCCTGGCGACGGTGATGCTCGCCTGGAACGTATTCCAGCACTTCTATCCGTACTTCGATGTCGTGGGGACGGATTGGGGCAAGGAGCTGGAGATCGCGTTGCGAGCCGCGGCTGCGGATGCGGATGATGCAGCCTTCTACCGGACGCTCAATCGGCTGGTCGTGCAGTTGCACGACGGTCACGCCAGCCTCAACGGCCCGGGGATGTTGGTAGCGGCGCCTTTGGTGGCGCGAGTGGAGCCGATCGAAGACGAGATCGTGGTGACCGGCGTGCCGGCAGAAACGCCTGACCTGAAGCCGGGCGATGTGGTGGAGCGGATCAATGGTCGTCCGGCACGAGAGGTCTTCGATGAGATTGGGAGCGGGCTCTCGTCTGCGACGCCGCAATGGAGGGATTGGAGAGCGGCTCAGCGATTTGGCCCGAGGCCGCCGACAAGCACAGCAACGTTGGAGATCCGCGGCGCCGATGGCGAAGTCCGCACAGTGAAAGCGGCGTGCGGAGGCTCGAAGCCGGACGACGCGATTCGCCGCCCGCCCAAGCTGCATGAGATCAAGCCCGGCATCTGGTACATCGATATCACACGCCTGACGGACGCGGAGTTTGAGGGGGCGCTGCGGGAGCTGGCGAAGGCGAAGGGCCTCATCTTTGAAATGCGAGGCTATCCGCATGGGGGACCTCAGTGGCTCGGCCACCTCAGCCCGAAACGGCTTGAATCGGCTTTCTGGAACGTGCCCAGGCTCCATCGTCCGAACCGGACGGACGTCGAATGGGTCACGACGGGACGCTGGAATCTCGATGTGAAGCAGCCGCAACTGACTGCAAACTGGGTGTTCCTCACGGATGGCTCGGCGATCAGCTATGCAGAAAGCGTGATGGGAATCGTGGAAGCCTACAAGCTGGGCGAGATTGTCGGCGAGCCGACCGCCGGCACCAACGGCAACATCAACGAGACCGAGCTACCCCTCGGCTACCGCGTCTGGTGGACGGGCATGAAAGTCCTCAAGCACGACGGCAGCCGGCATCACGGCGTAGGCATTCAGCCGACTGTCCCTATCTCCAAAACGATCCAGGGCATTCGCGAAGGCCGCGACGAGCAGTTGGAACGAGCCCTGAGCCTGCTGAAATAAGTTGCACGATGTTACAGCCACAGGGTGGCGAGGGTGAAGTAAAAGAGCAGGGTAAAGATATCCGCCAACGCAAGGGTCACAGGTCCGGCGGCGATCTTGGGGTCCAGACGCAATGCATGTAGCACTGTCGGCACGCTCAGGCCGGTGATGCAGGCAGAACCTAAGGACAGCAGAATGCTGCCTCCGATCACCAGTGCAGGAGCGGCCTCCCCTCGCCACAGCCCGGCGATGAGGGCAACGGCGCCGCCGCAAGTCACACCGAGCAGCAATGCGGTCTTCATCTCCCGCCGCAGCGTCCGGAGATACCAGCGCAACGTCGGGCGGGCCGCACGCAGGGCCTGGATCGTCACAGCCATCGACTGGCTGCTCACGCTCTCGCCGAGACCGAGGATCAAGGTGATGAAGAACGTCAGCACGATACTCTGCGCCAGCGTCGCCTCGAACGCGCCGGCCAGCATCGCACAGATCAGGCCGCTGCCGATCGTCGCCAGGAGCCAGGGGAGCCGGTATCGGAACACGCGTACCGACGAGGCATCGCGGACCTGCGATGCGCGAAAGCCGATGAGCTCGAAGATCTCGTTGGTCTTCTCTCGCTCGGCGATGTCGAAGACTTCATCCGTGAACGTCTTCACGTCCACGACGCCGACAATATGCTGCTGGTCGTCGACAACCGGGAATGCGAGGAACCTGTACATGGCGAAGAACTCGCAGGCGTCGAGCACGACAGCAGTATGCGGGATGGTGATGATATCCCGCACCATGATATCCGAGATGCGCTGGTCGAGGGCGGCCGTGAGCAGACGGCGGGTGGGCACCACGCCGACGAGATGGTCCTGCTCGTCCACAATGTAGAAATAGACGATCTGTTCACCGAGATCGCGCTGTCGAATCGCATCAAGCGCCTGCCGGACCGTAAGATCCTGGCGCAAGACGACGAAGTCCGTACGCGCGACGGTCGTCACCGGCCGATCGGAATGTGCCAGACTCTGTTTCATGCCTACGGACCCCATCCTTACACTGCGACGGTCCCTGTGTCAAACGCAGAAACCCGCGCGTGCTACGCGTTCCTGGCCTCATCCGTGCGAGTGCGGCGACCGAGCCGGCCGCGCCCCTGACAGGCGGCGGGGCTTTGCTTTTGGGGAGGCCCGGCTGTAGAATCCACGAGCAGGCGTCCGGACGCCGATGTTCTCGGTGGGGCATCCGGATTTTTTGAAGGAACTGGTGGTGTGCGGAGTCTGTGTAGGAGAATACCGGGGATCATGGCCGGGCAGTGGTCAGTTGTCCGCCGTCAGAAGCCGGGTATACCGCTGAGGACGGACAACTGACAACTGGGAACCCGACGCGGTAGTTTGATTCTTGATATTCTCAGGTGGTTCGCCCGTGAGCAGCGTATGTGAAGACGATGCAGTGGCCTTGTGGGACTCGCGTCAGAGTCCTCGCCAAGCCTTTGAAGCCATTGTCAAAAGGCACATGAAGGACGCCTACTTCATCGCGTTGGGGCTGGTCGGGAATCGTGAGGACGCCCTGGAGCTGTCGCAGGAGGCGTTCTATCGGGCCTACAAGCATTTCGACCAGCTCAACTCCAAGGGCAAGTTCTTCCCCTGGTTCTACCAGATCCTGCGGAACCTGTGCTTCAGCCACCTTCGCAAAAGGCGCGTCCGTCGGAACTACGAGTTGCGGAATGAGGATTGTGGCGTGCACGGTGGCGAGTCCGAAATCAATCCGCAATCCGAAATCCGCCACCCACAGTCGGACGAACTGGCCGAGCGCTTTGACCCCGAGGTGATCGCTGAAAGAAACGAGTCCACGGACCGTGTGTGGAGGGCAATCAGCCAGCTCGATGAGAAGCACCGGGAGGTGATCATATTGCGGCACTTTCAGAACATGTCGTATGACGAGCTGGCAAAGGTGCTCTTCTGCAATCGGGGGACGGTGACCAGCCGCCTGTTCTATGCTCGCCAGCGGCTCAGAGAGATATTGGACCATGGGAAAGGAGGTCAGGAAGAATGACCTGCCAGGATCACAAAGACCTCATGATGGCCTACTTGGATAACGAACTCGACGATGAGCAGAAGCGGGCGTTCGAGGCCCACCTGGCCTCGTGCGACGACTGTGCGAAGGACATGGAGGAATTCAGGAAGCTCAAGCAGATGACGGATTCCGTGGCCCTGGCGGAGCCGGAGGACCGGGTCTGGGAGGAATACTGGAATCATACCTATAACCGGATCGAGCGAAGTGCGGGATGGATCCTGTTCTCCGTAGCCGCGATCGCTCTTCTGATTTACGGCGGCTTCGAGCTCATTGAAACCATCATTGAGGATCGCACCGTCGGGGCCCTGGCGAAGGTCGGTCTGCTGGCTCTGGTTGGGGGCCTTGCGATCCTGTTCGTGTCCGTATTGCGCGAGAGGGTTTACTTCTGGAGCAGGGACCGCTATAGAGATGTCAGGAGATAACGCATGCTGCTGTCAACGACGGAATCGATACCGGGGAAGAAGGTCGTCAAGCACCTGGGACTTGTGCGAGGCAACACGATTCGCGGGCGCCACATCGGCAGAGACATCGTGGCAGGCCTGCGGAACCTCGTCGGTGGTGAGATTGCCGAGTATACGAAGCTGATGGCGGAATCGCGCGAGCAGGCGATCGACCGGATGTGCGAAGAAGCGGGGAAACTTGGCGCCAACGCCATTGTAGGTCTGCGGTTCTCGACGGCCGAGGTGATGGCCCACGCCGCAGAGATCCTCGCCTACGGCACCGCGGTCGTTGTCGAGTAGAAATCCTGCCTGGCTATTAAGGAGGATCTCAGTGGACACGATACAAAGAACCGTCGTCATAGCTGTGCTGGCGTGCGTCATACCGGCGACGTTGCCGGCGGCATCGTCCAACGACACAACGACGACGTCCCTTGCGGGCTCGTGGCTGGGGACGCTGAAGGTGCCGCCGTCTACCGAATTGCGGATCGTGTTCAACATCACGGCCAATCCCGACGGCTCCTGGTCCGCCACGCTGGATAGTCCGGATCAGGGAGCAACCGGCATTCCCGTCTCCCAGGTCACCTTCGAGAACGGGCGACTGCATATCGGAGTCGATCGCGTCCGGGGCCATTATGATGGGACGCTGAGCGCCGACGGCTCCGAGCTCAGCGGGCAATGGACACAGTCCGGCGTCTCGCTGGACCTGGTGCTGGCGCGAGTGAAGGAGGCGCCCAGAGTGCAGCGGCCGCAAGAGCCGAAGAGGCCGTATCCGTACATTGATGAGGAAGTGACGTACGAAAACGTCAAAGACGGCGTGACGCTGGCCGGGACGCTGACGATTCCTCGCACGGGCGGCCCATTTCCCGCGGTCATTCTGATCACCGGATCCGGTCTACAGGACCGCAATGAGAGCATCTTCGGGCATCGGCCGTTCCTCGTGCTGGCGGATTTCCTGACCCGCCGGGGGATCGCCGTGCTTCGTGCGGACGACCGCGGGGTCGGCGGCTCCAAGGGGGATGTCTCACAAGCCACGAGCGAGGATTTCGCCCGGGATGTCCTGGCGGGTGTCCAGTACCTCAAGACTCGCAAAGAGGTCGATCCGAAGCGGATCGGCCTGATCGGCCACAGCGAGGGTGGCTGCATCGCCCCCATCGTCTCTGCCCAGTCGAGCGACGTGGCGTTCCTCGTGCTGATGGCCGGGACCGGCGTGACCGGCGACATCATCATTGAAGGCCAGGTCGTGAGTCTGCTCAAGGCCCAGGGCGCCGACCAGGCGCTGATCGACGCGACGATTCAGGATCAGAGGCGCGTCGTCGAGGTCATCAAGAGCGAGACGGATCCTGACATCGCCAGGGAGAAGATTCGCAAGATCTTGACGGACGCCGTATCGAGGCTCGATGAGAAGCAGAAGAAGATCATCCAGTATCAGGAAGGCTACGTAGACGCCCAGGTCCGGAAGGCGACGTCGAAATGGCTTCGCTTCTTCATTACTCACGACCCGAAAGAGACACTGCGAAAGGTCAAATGTCCGGTCGTGGCGATCAACGGCTCGCTCGACACGCAAGTCCCCGCCAAGGTGAACCTGTCGGCCATCGAGCAGGCGCTGCGAGAGGGGAGAAACCCCGACTTCACCGTCAAGGAGTTGCCTGGACTGAACCACCTGTTCCAGACCGCCAAGACCGGAGGAGTCGACGAGTACGGCCGGATCGAAGAAACCATGTCACCGGGGGCGCTGGAAACCATTGCCAACTGGATTGAGAGTCACGCGCGATAGACAGTGATTTCAGAGCAGCAGCAGGCTGACGGCCATCACAAGCATGCCGAGAATGATGCCGCCGATGACCAGGTGCCCGTGGCCGTAGCGATGCGCCATGGGCAGCAGCTCGTCGAGGGAGATGTAGATCATGATGCCGGCTACGAAGGCCAGGATGCCGGCCAACAGGCCGGGCGTCAGGAACGGCATCAGCACCAGGTAGGCGAACAGGGCGCCGACCGGCTCCGCCACGCCGGACAGAAAGGAGTAGAAGAACGCCTTGCTCTTGTCCCGCGTGGCGTAGAAGATGGGCACCGACACGGCGATTCCCTCCGGAATATTGTGGATCGCGATGGCGATCGCAATGAAGATCCCGAGGCGCACGTCGCTCAGCGCCGAGGCGAAGGTAGCCATGCCTTCCGGCAGGTTGTGGATGCCGATGGCCGCCGCCGTCATCACCCCCATGCGCATCAGTTGGCGGTCGCTGTGCTGGCTCGCCTCAGGCTCGTCCAGCCCTTCGAGGTTGTGCGGGTTCTCCGGTTCGGGCACCAGCAGATCCACAATGGCGATGAACGCAATGCCGACGAAGAATGCCAGCACTCCCTGAGCTTGGCCGACCATCGCGGAGGCTTGTGGCAGCAACTCCACGAAAGACACGTAGATCATAACGCCTGCCGACAGGCCCAGAGAGAAGGACAGATACACGACCTTGGGCCGCCGGATGAAGTAGGCGATGGCGCTGCCGATCCCGGTGGACAGACCCGCCAGCATCGTCAACCCCAGCGCCACAGCTACATTCTGCGATCCATCCATGTCAGGGTCTGCGCAAACTGATGTTCGTAGTGCGGGACCGACCGGCTGTCATTCCTGGCCCAGGTCCATCGGCGCTAGTCGCGGGTTCAGCAGGTGGATGATCAGCAAGTTCACCAGGTACGCGCAGGCGGCGATGAGAAACAGCAGTCGGTACTCTCCCGTCCATTCCAGGATGTAGCCTGCGAGCTTGGCGATGAGCATGCCGCCGATGGCGCCCGCCATGCCGCCAAGGCCGACAATGGAACTGACCACCTTGCGCGGCGCGGTGTCGGAGACGAGCGTGTAGAGATTCGCGGAGAACCCCTGATGCGCCGAAGCGGCCAAGCCCACCAACAATGTGGCCACCCAGAGATTGCTGACGCTCGATGCGGCGAAGACCGGCACGACGCACAGGGCGCACACCAGCATGGCCGTCTTGCGCGCGGCGTTCACGCTCCAGCCGCGCTTGAGCAGCCACGAGGAGAGCCAGCCGCCGCCGATGCTGCCGACGTCCGTCATCAGGTAAATGACGACCAGCGGAGGGCCCAACTGCAGCAGGTTCAAGCCGTACTTCTTATTCAGGAAATCCGGTATCCAATATAGATAGAACCACCAGATCGGGGCGCTGAGGAACATTCCGACGACGACCGCCCACACCTGGCGGTAGCGCAGGAGCGACAGCCACGGGATCTTGACGACCGGATCGGGCGGATCGCTGCGGACGTACGCCAGCTCCGCCGGCGAGACGCGAGGATGCTTGTCCGGGTCCTGGTAGAGTGGCCACCAGACCACCAGCCAGATGATGCCCAGCCCGCCCGTCACCAGAAACGCCATGGGCCACCCGAACCTCAGCGTCAGCCAGGGCACCAGCAGAGGCGCGACGAGGGCGCCGACGTTGCTGCCGGCGTTGAAAATGCCGGTGGCCAGCGCCCGCTCCTTCTTGGGGAACCACTCGCTGACCGTTTTGACGGCCGCCGGGAAGTTGCCTCCTTCCGCCAGGCCCAGTGCGAAGCGCGCCGCCATGAATCCGAGCACCGTCATGGGAATCACGAGCAGCCCGTGCTGGGTCTGTGACGTCGAGGCCAGCCAGTCACCCAGCTTCGTCTCCGGCGGGATCAATCGCGTCAGCGCGTGGGCCATCGCCGCCAGGCTCCAGAACAGGACGGCCAGGGCATAGCCGAGTCGCACGCCGAGGCGGTCGATGAGCCTGCCGGCGCCCGCGTAACCGATGGCGTAGGCGATCTGGAAGGCAAAGACGATATTGCTGTAATCGATCTCATTCCAGCCGAGTTCCTTTGCCAGCTCCGGCTTCAGGATGCCGATCACCTGCCGGTCGATGTAGTTGAGGGTCGTGGCGAAGAACAGCAAGCCACAAATGCCCCAGCGAGTCCAGCCGACCGACGATGCGCCGGCTACGCCCAAGCTTCGATCATTCGCCACGGGGGGTCTCCAACAACAGTGTGCAGATTGCGCAAGCCCTGATTTCCTGCGTGTCGTTCATGGCCGACAGTAAATCACACAATCAGCCCGCCGGTCAAGGGAATCCCATCCAGCGGACAACTCATGGTGCATCTGTCCTGCGCCGGGACCGGGATTCCCTTGACCGGTCGCAACCTTATGGCTACAAAGAACGGCAGACGGGCAGATTGAGAGCCGCACACTGTTGCCGTGAAGGGAGTGTCCGAATATGGCAAATGGAAATGATGTCCCCGGGACAGGCGTGCCACCTGTAGCCGGGTCGCCCGGCCCGATAGAGATAGATCGGGAGACCAACCGCGATGCGCGCATGTGGGCGATGTTCTGCCATCTGGCGGGCCTTGCCTTCCTTGTAGTCCCCGCCATCGGCAGCGTGATTGGACCGCTCGTTATCTGGCTCATCAAGAAGGACCAGCATCCTTTCGTGGACGAGCAGGGCAAAGAGGCCCTCAACTTCCAGATCACAATGCTCATCTACGCTGCCGTCGCGACTCTGTTGATAGTACTGGTTATCACCGCGTGCATCGGGATACCGCTCGTGGTAGTCGTTGGGATCGCGGACATCGTGCTGATCATCGTTGCCGCGATAAAGGCCAATGATGGGTATCACTATCGCTACCCCTACCCGTTCATCATTCACTTCATCAAGTGATGCTGCGATTTACGATCAAGCCTTCAATCAGCGTGGCGGGCGTTGTCGCGTGGTTCTTCCGTGATCGATCAGAGGTCGGAGTTCTGAAAGGAGTGATCGCATGCAGACACGGCGTGACTTCCTCAGGGGCCTCACGTGCGCCGCCGGCGCACTTGCTCTCGGCAGTTGCAGGAGTCTGGACAGAGGGGCTGAGCACGAGAGAGGACGCCCGAATATCGTCCTCATCCTGGCGGATGATCTCGGCTACGGCGATCCGGCGTGCTACAACAGAGAGTCGAAGATCCCGACGCCTCAGATCAATCAGTTGGTGGGACAGGGGATTCGCTTCACCGATGCTCACACACCGTCGGCGGTTTGTACGCCCACGCGGTACGGCCTTCTGACCGGGCAGTACTGTTGGCGATCGCGCCTCAAGCAAGGCGTCCTGAACGGCTACGGCGAGCCGCTCATTGAGACCGACCGGCTGACGATCGCATCGCTCTTGAAGCGATACGACTACAATACCGGCTGCGTGGGCAAATGGCACCTTGGCTTGGGCTGGGTGACGAAAGAGGCCGGCGCCGAACCCGGAGCGGGTAACATCGACTGGAGCGAACCTGTGACGCACGGGCCACAATCGCTCGGGTTCGACTACAGCTACATCATCCCCGCCTCGCTGGACATGGACCCGTACTGCTGGCTGGAGAACGGCCGGCTCGTCGAGGCTCCGACCGGACACACGCCCGGCAGCCAGCGTCGCTGGTCCGGGGGCGGCGGCTTCTGGCGGGAGGGAGCCATTGCGCCGTCATTCGATTTCTACGCCGTCCTGCCGACCGTCACGGCCAAGTCTGTTGAGTTCATCAAACGCCAGAGCACGGACAAGCCCTTTTTCCTCTATGTTCCTCTCACGGCCCCGCACACGCCGTGGATGCCGACGAATGAGTTCCGGGGCAAAACAGAGGTGGACTGGTATGGCGATTTCGTCACGGAGGTGGACTGGGCGATGGGACAGATCGTCAAGGCCGTCGATGACGCCGGATTCAGGGACAACACGCTGGTCATTTTCACATCGGACAACGGTTCGCACTGGCCGCCCGACCAGATCGCCAAGTTCAACCATCGGGCCAATGGCCCTTGGCTCGGCCAGAAATCCGATATCCATGAGGGAGGCCACCGCGTCCCGTTCATCTGTCGCTGGCCCGGCCATATCAAGCCCGGCACGCAGAGCAACCAGACCGTCTGTCTGACCGACCTACTGGCCACATTCGCCGCGATTGCCGGGCATTCGCTGCCTGCGGATGCCGGCCAGGACAGCTACGATATTCTGCCGGCGATGGTGAATCCCGGCCTGGAGGAACCGGTCCGTGAGGCCACAGTCCATCACTCCGGCAACGGCATGTTCGCCATTCGACAGGGGCCGTGGAAACTGATCCAGGGTCTCGGCTCGGGCGGATTCACCGCGCCGCGGCGAGTCGAGCCCACGCCCGGCGGGCCCCAGGGACAACTCTACCACCTGGATGATGATCCGGGCGAGCAGACGAACCTCTGGCTCAAGCAGCCCGGGATCGTGAAGTGTCTTTCTGCGTTGCTGGCACGCTACAGGCAACAGGGTTACAGTCGGCCGATGACATGAGGAGACAAGTCGATATGTCGAGAACGAATTGGACGCGTCGTGACTTCCTGAGAGCATTGGGCATGGGGACTGTGGCGGCAGGTCTTGCCGGTTGCCGCACGACATCGCCAGATTCTTCGCGGACCGCCCGGCGGCCGAATATCGTCCTGATTATGTCGGACGACATGGGCTTTTCCGATCTCGGCTGTTATGGCGGCGAGATCAGCACACCGAACCTGGACAAGCTCGCGGCGGGGGGCCTGCGGTTCACGCAATTCTACAACGCCGCCCGTTGCTGCCCCACGCGGGCCTCGCTGATGACCGGGCTCTATCCGCACCAAGCCGGCATGGGCCACATGACGGCCGACAGCGGCTTCGACAGCTATCGAGGCGAGCTGAACAATCGCTGTGTCACGATCGCCGAGGTGCTCGAGCCCGCCGGCTACCGAACCTATATGGTCGGCAAGTGGCACGTGGCGAGGGACATCGGCAGGGACGGGCCGAAGTACGATTGGCCGTTGCAGCGCGGCTTCGAGCGGTTCTACGGCACGATCACCGGGGCCGGCAGCTACTACGACCCGACCACACTGTGCCGCGACAACACGTACATCACGCCCGAAAACGATCGTGAGTACAAGCCCGGGCAGTTCTACTACACAAACGCGATCCGAGACAATGCAGTGCGATACATTGCCGAGCATCGTCAGCAGTCTCCGGACAGGCCCTTTTTCCTGTACGTGGCTTTCACCGCGGCTCATTGGCCGATGCACGCGGCCGAGAGCGACATTGCCAGGTACGAGGGCAAATACAGCCAGGGCTACGAGCGTTGCCGCCGGGCGCGGTTCGAGCGGATGAAGAAGATGGGCCTGATCCACAAAAGCTGGGACCTGAGCCCGCAGGCCGGCGATTGGGACAGTGTCGAGCCCAAGGATTGGGAGGCTCGCTGCATGGAGGTGTACGCCGCCATGATCGACGTGATGGACCAGGGCATCGGGCGGATCGTGGCCGAGCTGAAGAAGCAAGGGGTGTACAGGGATACGCTCGTTCTCTTCCTCCAGGACAATGGCGGGTGCGCCGAGCCGATGGGTCGTGGGCCGGCCATCAACCAGAGGTGGCTCGATGGGGTCGCGGACAATCGACCGATGGCGGCGGACGAGCTTCAGCCGAAGATCTGGCCGCCGATGAAGACGCGCGACGGTCGTCCCGTGCAGGGCGGACCCACGATCATGCCGGGTCCTGCGGATACCTATGTTGCCTACGGCCGGGACTGGGCGAACGTCTCCAACACGCCGTTCCGCGAGTACAAACACTGGGTTCACGAAGGAGGTATCTCGACGCCGCTCATCTGCCACTGGCCCGCGGGCATCAAGACACGCGGCAGGCTCTGTCACGACCCTGGGCATCTGATTGACATCATGGCCACCTGCGCCGATGTCGCGGGCGCTGAGTATCCGACGCGGCGGCGCGGGCAGACGATCGTGCCGGTGGAGGGTCGCAGTCTTAAGCCGGCCTTTGCCGGCCAGGCGCTCGGCGAGCGAGCCATCTTCTGGGAGCACGAGGGCAACCGGGCCGTGCGCAAAGGCAAGTGGAAGCTCGTTTCGAAGTACCCGGGTGGCTGGGAACTCTACGACATTGCGGCCGACCGCACGGAGATGCACGATCTCGCCTTACAGAATCCGGAGAGGGTCGGGGAGCTCAAGGCTCTCTATGAAGAGTGGGCCGCACGCTGCGGCGTGCAACCGTGGCCATTGAGGAGACCTCAACGGGGTTGAGAGGAGTGAACGCCGTATGAATCCGAGAGTGAATCGACGGGAGTTTCTCAAGACAATCGGGTGGACCGCCGCCGCGGCAATCGCGCCTGGATGCAGTCGCTCTTTGCGAGTCGCCTCGACCGATGGCGAGGGTCGGCGGCCGAACTTCGTGATCGTCTTCATCGATGACATGGGGTACGGCGACGTCGGCTGCTTCGGCGCCCGGGGCTACCAGACGCCGAACATCGACCGCATGGCGGCTGAAGGTGCGCGTTTCACTGACTTCTACGCGGCCTCGTCCGTGTGCACGCCCTCCCGGGCAGCTCTGCTGACCGGCTGTTATCCGCAGAGGATAGGATTGCCCAATGTCCTGGGCCCGCGCGCGAAGATCGGCATCGGCGACCAGGAGGTGACGATCGCCCAGATGCTCAAGCCGCTGGGCTATGCGACCGCTTGCTATGGCAAGTGGCACCTTGGCGACGACCCGAAGTTCCTGCCAACGCATCACGGTTTCGATGAGTATTTCGGCCTGCCGTACTCGAACGACATGTGGCCGCGTCATCCGGAGAACCCAACGGGCTATCCGGACCTGCCGCTCATCGAAGGCGACAAGGTTGTCCAGCTTAATCCGGATCAGACACAACTGACGACCTGGTACACGGAGCATGCGGTGCAGTTCATCGAGAAGAACAGGCACACGCCGTTCTTCCTGTACTTGCCGCACTCGATGTGTCACGTCCCACTGTTCGTCTCGGACAAGTTCAAGGGCAGATCGCAACGAGGTCTCTTTGGCGATGTGGTCATGGAGCTCGACTGGTCCGTCGGCCGGATTCTGGCCACACTGAAGCGTCTGGGCATCGACAGGGACACGATGGTCGTGTTCTGCTCGGACAACGGTCCGTGGCTCAGCTACGGCGACCACGCCGGCTCCGCCGGGCCGCTCCGCGAAGGCAAAGGCACCACCTTCGACGGCGGCCAACGCGAGCCAACGATCATGCGATGGCCGGGCAGGATCCCGGCCGGCAGGCTCTGCCGTGAGCCGGTTTCGACGATGGATCTCCTGCCGACGATTGCCCACCTGACCGGGGCCAGGCTGCCCGATCACAGGATCGACGGCAAGGATATCTGGCCGCTGATCGCCGGTGAGGACGGCGCCAGGAGTCCGCACGAGGCATTCTTCTACTACCGGGGCTGGGCTCTGGAGGCGGTCCGCAGCGGCAGGTGGAAGCTGCATCTGCCGCACGCCTATCGCACGCTGGCCGGCCGACCGGGCGGCACCGGAGGTATACCCGCCAAGTACGAGCAGGCAAATATCGGCGTGGCTCTGTTCGATCTCGAAAACGACGTCGGCGAGCAGCGCAACGTGGCGAGCGAGCATCCGGACGTCGTGGAACGTCTCACGCAGATGGCCGAGCGAATGCGGCAGGATCTGGGCGACTCGGCATCGAAAATGACCGGAACCGGTCGTCGCCCGCCGGGGAAGATCTAAGCAGACAGCGCCAGCCTCCGGGACGACTACCCGACAACCAACTCCGTCGGCGTGGATTCAGGCTGACGTCTTGCGAGTCTGGGCAATACAACGGAGAGGGCGGGATTCGAACCCGCGGTGCCCCGTAGAGCACACTGGTTTTCGAAACCAGCTCGATCAGCCACTCCGACACCTCTCCGAGCGTCGTAACTGCTTTGTTTTCAGGATACTACGGCGCTGTCGCCGCCATTGTGCTCCTGCCTTGCCAAGCTAAGAACCGCCTGACGACGTCATTATATCGGGCGCAGCAGCTCCGGGCAAGCCCTCACCTGAAAGGGGCCAGGACCATCCGTACAGAGCCTATTTTGCGGCTTTGGCTTTTCGGATGGGGCGCTGCTGGGCGTATCGGCTGATGTTGCGGACGGCCTGGCGCAGGCGCTGCTCGTTCTCGACCAGAGCGATGCGCATGTAGCCCTCGCCGTGCTCGCCGAAGGCGGCTCCGGGGGCGATCGCGACCTCGGCGTGCTCGATCAGGTCCATCGCGTAATCGATCGTGCCCTTGCCGCCAAGGTGCTCGTCGGCAACGCGGGCCCAGACGAACATGCTGGCACGAGGCTTCTCGACCTGCCAGCCGATCCGCTGCAAGCCGTCGCAGAGAACGTCGCGCCTGGACTGGTACTTGAGATTCTGAGCGACGATGTCCTTCTCACAGTGTCTCATGGCGATAATGCCGGCGATTTGAATCGCCTGGAACATGCCATAGTCGTAGTAGCCCTTGATCGTCGCCAGGTATTCGATCATTTGTTTGTTGCCGGCCATGAAACCAATGCGGAAACCCGCCATGTTATAGGGCTTGCTCATCGTCGTCATCTCGACGCCGACGTCCTTGGCGCCCTTGGTCGCCAGGAAACTGGGGGCTTTGTAGCCGTCGAAGAGCGTCTCGCCATAGGCGAAGTCGTGAATGACCTGGAACTTGAAGTGCTTGGCCAGGTCCACGACCGGCTCGAAGAAGCCGGGATCGACCGTCATGGCGGTCGGATTGTGCGGATAGTTCAGGATCAGCAGCTTCGGCTTGGGGAACAGGTGCTCGCAGACCATCGCGATGGTGTCGAGGAACTTCTGATCGTTGCCGAGCGGAACGGTGATGACGTTCGCACCGGCCAGCACGACGCCGTAACAGTGAATGGGGTAGGCGGGGTCGGGCACGATCGCCGTGTCGCCGGGTCCCAGCATCGCCAGGCACAGATGGCTGAAGCCCTCTTTCGAGCCGATGCACGCCAGGACCTCGGTGTCCGGGTCGAGCTCGACGCCCCATTTGCGGGCATATTTCTTCGCCACCTCCGCCCGCAGGTTTTGGATTCCCTTGGAGGCACTATAGCGATGATTGCGCGGGTCCTTTGCGGCTTCGCAGAGCTTCTCGATCACGATCTCCGGCGTGCCGTCCATCGGGTTGCCCATCCCCAGGTCGATGATATCCGCCCCCTGTTGCCGCTTGAGCTGCTTCAGCGCGTTGATTCGTGCAAAAAGGTATGGCGGTAGACGGGTGATCCGCTCCGCCGGTCTGATCTTGTACTCTCCATTGTTGCTGTTCTTCACCATATCCGGAACCTGCAAAACAGCCGGCACACAGCCGGCGTCGTCTTTCTCCCGACACATCGATTTCACGGCGACAACGTACCCACAGTAGTCAGGCGAGCCGGCCGGGTTCACACCTGAGCAGATCGGGTACACTGTCCGTCCCACGGCAGCCCGTCATTTTACCATGTCGCCGGCAAATTGCAAATTCTCACTCACCGGGTTTGTGTCATTTCCCCAGACTCGCGGGCAACGGGCACATGTTCACGGCCCTTATTACCTTCGGCCGTGCCCCATTTGGGGCTGTAGCCATTCTGCAGAAAGAGGCTCGCAGAGCGAACATAAGGGGATCAGGCGGCACGTAGTCAGAATGAGGTAGCGCGGGGCAGAGTGGGGCCTTGCCACGTCACTTCCGGTGCGGTACACTGTACATCCATGACTCGAGGAGTTGGGTAAGAAATGCCAGTGGGGGTCGGGGGTCCCCCGTGGGTTTTGGCTCAGGAAATGGTCTTGTTATGGGTATTGCTGCGGATCGACCACAAGGAAGACTCCGGTTGGAGGCGATCAAGGAGAACTCCCGGCCGTTCGCCATGAGATTGCCGTCTGACCTGGATGATGCGGCCTTGCTGATGTACGCCCTGTCGTTTGGGCCGCTGACCAAGAGCGACCTGACGCGAGCTCTGAAGCAATCGGGAATGACCATGCCGGATGGGTCGGCCATCACCACCGAGAGGATAGGGCCGTGTGTTCAGCGCCTCCGGTCGAGAGGCCGCATCACATCCGTAGGCGCGGGCTGCGTATGTCCGCCGGACAGACGCATGACGTGCATTCAGACGGCCCGCGAAGACGGCTGGCTGGATCGTCTGGCAGGGGCTTTGCAGAAGGCGGTGCCGGGACAGGTGAATCCCGGCAGTTGGGAATACAAGTGGGGCGGACGCCGGTTCGTGTCGTTTTCCCACGCGTGCCGAGACGTGTTCTTGGCCCTGGAGAGGAACGATGAAGATGAGATCAAGCGCCTGGCTGGCTTGTGCAGCCTGGACGTGCAGGTGCGCTCCCTCGTCAACGCACTGTTGGAGATCTGCATCGAGCCGTTTCAGCCGGCGTACACGGAACGCCTGCCGCGCCAGTATCGGGATCTGCTGGTGTTCGCCGCCGTGCATACTCGGATCATCGCTCTGGCACTGGATCACCCCGTTTTCGCGTACGCACGAGCCTGGGTCCTGGACAACCGTCAGGACCTGGAGAAGTCCCTCTTGGCCCACTGCGTTTGTCATCTGGCGGAGCGGGACATCCTGGCGGGTGACTTCGAGGCAGCGCGAGCCCTTCTGGCCACGTTCGGTGAGTTGGATACGTCCCTCATGCGAGGCACGCTGGAATTGTTGTCGGGCCGTATCCAGGAGGCCCATCAGGCCTACGACCAGGCCGTGGCGAAGGTGGGTAAGGCCAAGAGGGGTCAACTGGAGTATCTTGAGAGCTTTCCAGCGGTGCTGCACACCCTGCTGTTGATCCAGTCCGATCAGCCACAGGACCGCCAGCAGGCTCGGACATGGCTCGACTGGCTCGCCAAAGACAGAAACCACACGGCCTACGGTCAGGCCTACCGTATTCTGGACGCCTTACTTGCATGGTATGAAGGCTGGGACGATCCCGACGGACTGGACACGCTGTGGCAGCCTTTCCACCAGGAAAGCCTTTTGAGCCAGGTGAGCACCTATCTTGTGCAGTTGCTGTACTGGTTCTACGCTTCGCGCACCAAGGCCTCGAGAAGCAACAAGCAGGCTCTGGTTTCAGGGGTGGAAGGCCTGCTTCGTCACTGCGAGGAGCACGGCGCCAGGTGGCCCGTCATGCAGCTTTCACGCCTGATGGGCAGGCTCGGCGTAACCCTGCCGACCTGTGGGCCGGCGGACACCTTCTTCCAGGAGGGCGGCGTGAGAGACCTCGCGGAGCTCTGGACGGTCAAGGAGGTCTGGGAGAGCCGCCTGGGGGCTTTGGAGCAACTCATCCAAGAGGCGGAGCATGCAGCCAACCATCTCTCGGGCCCTTCTCGCCGTCTTATCTGGAAGCTGCGGGAGCGGAGCTTCGATTCACTGACTGTGGTTCCGGTCGAGCAGAAGCGGACGAAGTCCGGCGGCTGGACGAAAGGCCGCGAGATCTCTTCCTATGGCCTATCGAACTACGCCCAGAACGGAGGCGACTTCCTGACCGAGCAGGATAAGGCGGCGCTGGCCGTCCTCCTGATGGGGCGGGACGACTACTACTACCGACACGCGTACGAAACGGACGCCGGCTTGGTCCTGCACGCCCTGGTCGGGCATCCCTACGTCTTCTCGGAGGATCGCCCCCGCGTGCCGGTCGAGATCGTGGGCGGCAAGCCGCAGGTGCACATTGTGCCCAAAGGTGGACACCTCCATATTTCCGTGGAGCCGTATCCGGATATCGACGTGGATGACTACCTCCGCGCGAGCCGCGTCATTGAGGAGTCGCCGGCTCGCCTGCGGGTCATCGTCTTTGATCCGATGCACCTGAGGATTGCCGAGGTCCTTGGGCCTGATGGAGTGACGATCCCCGGAGGCCGCTCCGAGGAGGCTCTCAAGCGGCTGCAGGGACTATCCAGGCACGTTGCCATTCAGTCGGACGTGGCACTGGCTGCGGAAGCAGAGACGGTCGAGCCGAATTGCCATCCTCGCCTGCGCCTGCAACGCCTGGAGCAGGGCTTGCAG
Source organism: Sedimentisphaerales bacterium (assembly GCA_016928975.1). Next base: position 76,570 of record JAFGJR010000284.1, read on the forward strand.
GCCCAGATGGTCGTCGTGCCGCTGGGCGGACAGACACAACAGGCCTTCACGCCGGGCATCGGCAACACCCATCTGATTGACTCCGTGGACGGCAAAACGCTCCAAACCCATCGCAATCTCGACGAAGAGACCATTCGGGCGGAACAGGCCTTGAAGGCTGTCCCGATGCTGCCTGTGAATCCGGACCAGGATTATTCGTGGATCGTGGACGATCCTATGGAGGCGCTGGAGCTGTTGGAACAATTGCAGGCGGTCCCGGCCGACCTCCTGACGGTCGAGTGGCCCAAGGGCGATCCGATCACCGTCCGGTCCCTCTCGCCGCAACAGTTTCACCTGTCGATCCACTCTGCCCAGGAGTGGTTCGAGATCGAAGGGCAGGTCCGGGTGGATCAGGGCCTGGTGATCCAGATGCGGACCCTTCTGGACCAGATGGAGAACACCGACAGCCGGTTCATCGCCCTCGGCAAAGACCAGTACGTGGCCTTGACCCGCCAACTGCGAAGGCAATTGCAGTGGCTCGCCGCCGGCGGTCAGTACGTCGGCAAGCGCGACGCGCTACGCCTGCATCCGCTGGCGGCCATCGGCCTGGAACAGTGGAAGGACGAGGTGGGTCACTTCAAGACAGATGCGGTCTTCGATGCGCACATCGAGCGGCTTCGCAAGCTCGAATCATATCAGCCCGCGATCCCGTCGACTCTCCAGGCGACCCTGCGCCCGTATCAGGTGGATGGCTTCGTCTGGCTGGCTCGCCTGGCCGAATGGGGGGTCGGGGCCTGCCTGGCCGACGACATGGGACTGGGCAAAACCGTCGAGGCGCTGACGGTGATCCTGCACCGGGCTTCGCAGGGACCGACGCTGGTGGCGGCGCCCACCAGCGTCTGCGCGAACTGGGTCTCCGAGGCGCAGCGATTCGCCCCCACCCTGCGTCCGGTCCGCTTCGGTATCGGCGATCTCGGCCGGCGCGACGAGGTGCTCAAGGCGCTCGGGCCGTTCGATCTGGTGATTTGCTCGTACACCCTGCTCCAGCAGGAGGCGGAGGCGATCCAGGACGTGCCGTTCGCCACGATCGTCCTGGACGAGGCCCAGATGATCAAGAACGCCGCCACGAAACGGTCGTCCGCCGCGATGAATCTGACGGGCGGGTTCCGCATGATCTGCACCGGCACGCCCATCGAGAACCGATTAGCGGAATTATGGAACCTGTTTCGCTTCATCAATCCGGGCCTGCTCGGCTCCGAGGAGCGCTTCCGGGAGCGGTTCGTGCGGCCCATCGAGGGCGGGCACGACCCGCACGCCAGCCACATCCTCAAGGCTATCGTCCAGCCGTTCATCTTGCGGCGGACCAAGGCGCAGGTGCTCGAAGACCTGCCGGCTCGCACGGAGCTGATGCGCATGGTCGAGCTCAGTCCGGAGGAGCAGGCCCTGCACGAGTCCCTGCGCCAGCGTGCCCTGGAGCATCTGGAAGGCATGCGCGGCATGGCCGCCGGACAGGCCCATATCCACGTCCTGGCGGAGCTGATGAAGCTGCGGCGCTGCTGCTGCAATCCGAGACTCATCGTGTCCAATTGCGGCCTGACCGGCTCCAAGCTCGAAGCCTTCGCCGAGCTCGTGGACGAGCTGCTCGAAAACCAGCACAAGGCCCTGGTCTTCTCCCAATTCGTCGATCATCTGACCCTGATCCGCGAGCATCTGGACCAGCGGAAGATCCGCTACCAGTACTTAGACGGCCAGACCCCGCCCAAGGCCCGCCAAAAGCGGATCGACGCATTCCAGAATGGCGAGGGCGACCTGTTCCTGATCTCCCTCAAGGCCGGCGGCCTGGGCCTGAACCTCACCGCCGCCGATTACGTGATCCACATGGACCCCTGGTGGAACCCGGCCGTCGAGGACCAGGCCAGCGATCGGGCCCATCGCATCGGCCAGACCCGCCCGGTCACGATCTACCGTCTCGTCGCCGCCGACACGATCGAGGAGAAGATCGTCCAGCTCCACCATGCCAAGCGAGACCTGGCCGACTCCCTCCTCGAAGGCACCGACACCGCCCACACCCTCACCGCCGACGACCTGATCGACCTGCTGTGCAACCGGTGATACTGGGGCCCACTACGAATACATCCTGGCAGCAAAGTTATCCGCAGGAGAAATCGCATGTTTCCGCGAGGAACTTGATTTCTGACAAGGTTTCATGTATAGTGAGACTCCAGACAGTCAGACGCAGCCGAAACGTTGAGAGACTCGACAGCGCAGACTTGATTCAAGGAAATAGGAACTGCCCTGACATCGCTTTGCCAGACTCGGCATGGCGGTGGAGCTTCCTGTCTATAACGAGTGAGGATTAGTTATGACACAGGGAAAGCCTTCCGAAGAAGGACGAATTCACATCAGATGCAAATCATGCGGCAAGAGTTATCGTGTCCCTGCCAATCGCGTTGGGAGAGCCGCCAAATGTGTTTGCGGCCACACCTTTACTATCCAGATCATAGCTCGAAGCGACGCAGGAAGTCCTGTGGAGTCCGTCGGCAACGAGCCCCAGCAGAACGCACGCCTTAGAATTGCGAGATGTGTGCAGCGTGCAGGTATCGGTCCGTGGATCGTCTGTGTGACTATTATCTGTACCCTCGTGTTTTGCTGGTCTCTTCTGAGACCTATCAGGGGAATTCGCGTATTCACGGCCGACGAAATCGAATCAGAGATCAGGGGCGGAGTTGGTGGATACAGAGTCACCTTCAGACCGAAGGCGAAGGAGAACACGCTGCTGATCGTGCGAGCTGCAGTCCCGCTTAGGAAGTTCAGGTGCTCGCCATCCGAATTGCTGCGCAGACCCCAGTTTTCACTTTGGCCGCAGTGGGTCCAAATTGCCGAGACACGCGCCATATTGCGGGAGGAATTGCCTCCGGCTGTCTTTGCCGAGTTGGAGATGCTGTCCCTTCAGACAGAGCGCCTTTGGAAGAGCCTGGATGAAGCCATCGAGACTCTGAGTGATAGATCGACGATATCGATATCAACCCCCAAGGAGGAATTACTCGAGCGTTTCCGATGGCAGGCGAAGACCTTAAGGGCGATCCTGTTAGGGTACTTTCTACCTGTCTATCCCGAGTATCTCCAGGTCATGACACATACCGAAGAAGCGTATACGTGCGCGTGCGTTCGTTGCTTCGCAGGGGGCGAGTTGTTTGAAGGCAAGGACCCAGGGCTTGTCTTAGCCCGGGCACCTGTCACGTGGCCCCCGCACGATGTGGCGGACTTTCACTATGGATTCGACAATGTTGGTCCTGACATCGCCCGGGGAGTCATTGAGGCAGAATACGTCTTCGTTGTCCCCCGATCTGTCCGTGTGAACGAATTGAGGCTCATGGGCAAACACTGCGCGCGTCTGAATGCGAAGTTGCCGGTTAGTGAGCTGCGTGAGTATCGGGCACCGCAGGATCGACGCGATCGCACCGATGCTTTCCGCTGGCAGAAGTTCCCGTATCTTCGCGATGAAGGCACGGACTTGTCGGTCCTCGACCATTTTGTGAGAATAGCGCCGGCGAACAAAGGGGCCAAGCTGCGTGTTGTTACGGTAAGCTACGAGACGTCTACCTCAGTCAGGAACGCGAACCCACGGTATTCGGCACCGCCCGACGGATATGAGTATGCGGAGGTTCTCTGTGGTGTAGATTACTCTCTCATCGATGTGAATGAAAACAGGATTGAGGCATGGCAAGACAAGATCCCGGCGCATGAATATGCGAAAGTGGCTGGCCAAGGGTTTCATTTCCTTTACGCAGGCCAGGCACGGCTCACGGATGCTCGAGGTAGGTCATTTGTTGCTGGCTACATGACTGCAAGGAGTATGGCGGAACGCCAAGGCGCGGAGGTCTTTGGGCCCCGCGATCACCTGATCTGCAGACTCACCAGCGACTCCGATGGCATCGGTCATTTCTGCTTTGCCTCAGCCGACGGCACGGGCATGGTCACCAGTGTTGGCGTAATCGATGTGCGCCAGGCACACCTACCACCAGTCTGGCTGTTATATGTATTTACGATTCCAGAAAAGAGCAAACTCAAGAGCTTTCAGTTGTATGGTCAGGTCGTTACCTTTCAATGACATTTCCCAAGGAAGCGGAATGCTCAGAGCACATTGCGGTGCAGGGCTCAGTCGCGCGCTGCGTCTTGTACTGGAGTGGCTCGATCTTCACAGGGATGAGCTTGTGGAGAACTGGGACCTCGTTCACGGTGGGCGTCCAGCCAAGAGGATAGCTCCGTTGGAGTAGTCAAATGACACCGAGAGTCGCGGAAGCACGTTACGTACAGGACTATGTGATCCACCTTCGCTTCACCGATGGAACGGAGGGCGATGTGGATCTTCGCGATGAATTGTATGGGGAGGTCTTCGAGCCCCTCAAGGACCCGGCATTGTTTCAGCAGTTCTCCGTCCATCTGGAATTCCACACGCTGACTTGGCCAAATGGCGCCGACATAGCCCCGGAGTTCCTGTACGAGAAGGTGCAACTGGCAGCATGAAGAGCAGCGATCCCATTCTTGAAGAGATTTGGAAAGCGAGAGACGATCACGCTCGGCGCTTCGGCTATGACATGAAGAAGATCTGTGCCGATCTGAAACGCATGGAGACGCAATCCGGCCGGCGAGTGGTCACGCGCAAACCGAAGCGGCCCCCTGTAGTCGGCACAAGGCGGGCACGGACCAAATGATGGTTCCGTAGAAGGCACTGTGATCGACGCTGTTGGTCATGTCTCGTTCGTATCGAATCCCCGGCCGCGCAAGGCGCAGGCGTGGGGGAAGGCGGATTCGACCTGGCGCGATAGCCTCCTGTTGGCCTTTGAATGGATAAATGAAATAGCCTGATCCGACCAGACGCTTTGACGCCGGCTGTACACCCAGCCCAGTCAGCAGGCTATTTCATTTATCCATTCAACGATCGACAGGAATGCCCAGGGCAAGGACCGCGTCCTCGTGGTCTGGGAAGCAGTGCGGCAGAGTCGCCCAGGCGGCCATGGGTCGCTCGATCTGCCACCACTTGGGATTGGTTTCGAGGAACTCGATGACGGCTTGGTACTTGGGGGCTTCGGCGGGGGGCTGGCCGTGATGCTCCATCAGGCCCCAGGAGCCCCATTTGGACCATGTGCTCGTCGAGGAGAACATGGCGGCTAACGTGCCGCCGTTTTGCCTCCAGCCGGCCAGATAGTCGAGGTAGAGGTCCTTCATTCGCGGGTGGCGATTGGCGGCGTGGAAGAGATCCTCCAGGGCTTTGTTGTTCTCGGCCCCGCCGTAGCCCACGAGGTGCTGACCGGCCTCATAGGCGACCAAACGCAGGCTCCGATCCTTCGCCACGCGGGCTTGCTCCGCGATGGTCTTGTTGCCTTCCTGGATGTACTCAGCGCACTTGTCGAGGACTTGATCGACAGTCATCTGCGCCGTGTCGTTCTGTTTCTTTGGGTCGCCGAGGGCATAGCCGAAGTAGGGAGCGATGCCGAGCACGTCGGCGTGCTCATACGCCTGCTCGAAGTCCATCACCTGCTCGCTGGTCCAGGGGTTGGCGCTCTGTGCGGCCAAGACGCGGACCAGACGATCCGTGCCGTCGAAGACCTCCTCCCAGATTTTGAAGATCTCCACTGCCCGCCTGGAGTAGTAGCGCAGTTGCGCCTGGAAGTCGTTGTCGCTCAGGCCGAGCGGCTTACCCTTGTCACGACAATAGCCTGCCTGGGCGAAGATGCCGTTCCAACATTCATTGGAGTATTCGATGTAGACCTTCAGGTTGGGATTGAGGTGGCCCTTAACCATCTGAGCGAACTGGCGGACGTAATCGTCCGTTGCCTGGTGCGGCATGCAGAACCACGGATCGGCGCCGAGCGTGTTCGCCAGTTGAATGAGGTATTCGAGAGCGACACCGGCTTCACTACCCTGGGTCTGCATCAGTGGCGTCGGCCGGTCGGACCAGTCCACCTGCTCGGAGTTGTTCGTGCGCTGCAAATCCATGAACCGCAGGACCGTGAACTTCTCCCAGCGTTGGAGAAACTGGGGGTGAAAGGGCTGACTCTCGTACGTGTCCTCGAAGCCCGGCAGGACGAAGCGAATGTTGCGGATGGGGTCGGCCGGATCGGTTTGCGTGATGCGCAGTGTCAGCAGGCCCTGATCGGCATTGACCTGGACCCGGATTTGTCCCGGCTTCTCCTCGACGATTTTCATGCGGTAGCCGAATTGGATCTTGCCTTGTCCCTCGTAGAAGCAGGTGTAAACGCCGGCGGGATAGCCGAGAGCGGGACGGCTGAAGATGATCGAGTCGGCGAACTGGCCGTCCCCGCGCAGCGAGTGGACCCAGCCGGTCTCCGTCAGGTCGAGCGGGCCGCCCTGGCCGTAGCCGGCGCCAGGGGCCTGGCTCTTGAACGTCTGCGAATGCCGGAACAGATCGACAAACACGATCTCCGAGGACCAGTACGTCACCCCCGCGATGTTGATGCCCACCGCCGAATTATCGTTCGGCGCGGCGTGTAGAGCGACGCTGCCGACGAGGAACAGGACCGGCAGAATAATGTGATGCATGCACGTCATTCTCATGGCAGGTCCCTCAGCGAGACAGTTGTGAGATGAATTCATATGCGCCGGACTCGACTTCATAGACGGCGTGGTCGCTCTCGGTTCGCAGCAAGCGTGCGTGATCGACGGCGACCGCTCGCTTCTCGCCGGGCAGGTAGACGGTCGCGGTCGTGTTCACGGGCACGGCAATCCTCAGAGTGAACTTGCCGCCCTGGATTTCCCAGGCACTTCGAATCGTGCCGTACATCGATTCATGCTCCGCGCGGACCCACCTGGTGTCCCCAAGGCGCTGCGGCTTGATGATGAAGTGCTTGAAGCCGACGGCTTCCGGGTCGGGCAGGATGCCCGCCAGGGCCTCGTAGAACCAGGCACTGATGTGGCCATACATGATGTGATTGCGCGAGGCGTTGCCGTCCCACTGCTCCCAGAGCGTCGTCGCATCCTCGTTGAGCCAGCGTCCCCAGCTTGGATAGTCGGTCTTCGTCGCCATCGTGTAGACCACATCCGCCCGGCCGGCGGCGGTCAGGCAATCGATCAGATACTTGGTGCCGAGGATGCCCGCGTCGAGGTGTCCGCTGTTCTTCTCGATCATGGCCACCAAATTACTCAGGACGCGGTCGCGCTCGGCGGGCGGGACGAGCCCGTGATAGAGGGCACAGCTCATCGCCGTCTGCGTGCCGCCGGCGTAGAGGCCGGTCCTGGAATCGTAGAGCTCCTTGTTGAACGCATCGCGGATCGAGGAAGCCAGGTCTGCATACTTCTTGGCATCCTCCGTCTTGCCCAGCAGTGCAGCGGCCTTCGATACGATCAGTGCGTCGAGATAGTAGTAGCCAGTGGAGGTGACCTTCTCCGGTGTCGTCGTCTTGGCGGGGGCCCAGTCGCCCAGGCCGATGGCGACGATGTGATTCTGGGCCTTGCTCGTCAGGTAATCCACGTATCGCTTGAGCCTGTCATAGTGCTCGGCCAGGGCTCGCGTGTCGCCTTCGTACAGGTACAGGTACCACGGGATGAGAACATACGCGCTGTCCCAGGCGGGCCCGTTGCCCCACTGGTAGCCCCAGCCGGCGGTCGGCACGATGCCGGGCAGCTCGCCGCTGGGCCGCTGCTCGTCCTTGAGGTCGTTGAGCCACTTGAGATACGCGGGAGCGGCGTGGAAGTTGTACAGCCCGGTCTCGGCGGCCAAGTGAGCATCGCCGGTCCAGCCGTTCTTCTCGCGGTGCGGGCAGTCGGTCGGATAGCCGACGAAGTTGCTGATGTATGACCACAGCGTGTTGCGCTGGATTCGGTTGAACAGGTCGTTCGAACACTCGAAGGTGCCGGTCCGCTCGAAGGAGGTGTGCGCGACTCTCGCCTCCAGAGTGTCGAGGTCCGGCTTGCCCGGCAGGCCGGTCACCTCGACGTACTGGAATCCGTGATACATGAATCGCGGCTCCCACACCTCGGTGCCCTGGCCCTTGAGGATGTAGGTGTCGGTCTGCGCGTTGCCGGTCTTGATGTGCTGGGCAATCTCCTTCTGGTCGAGCGTGCCGTCGGGGTTGAGCCGTTCGCCGTATTTGAGGACGACTTCGGTCCCCGCCGGACCCGAGACCTTGAGCCGCGTCCAGCCCGCCATGTTCTGACCCGTATCGAAGACATACACGCCGGGCTTGGGTTCGCTGAGTGTGAGGGGCTTGAATGTCTTGGTCACCTTGATCGGCGGCGCCATCTGCGCATGCAACTCGCCCTTGGGCCCCGATTCGATCTGCGCCAGCGGCCAGTTGTCATCGTCATACTCGGCCGTATCCCAGCCGGCCTTCTCCAGGCGGGCGTCGTACGTCTCCCCGTTGCGGATACTGTCGAACACGATCGGCCCGGTGGAGACTCGCCACGTCGCGTCACTGGCGATCACCATTTTGGAGCCATCATCGAACGTGATCTCAAGCTGGCATCGCAGGACGGGCCGGCCCCGCCAGGGAGCTTTGTCGAAATCCCAGACGGCGCGCGTGTGCATGTTGTACCAGCCGTTGCCGAGGATCACGCCGAGGGCATTGGGACCCTTGCTCAGCAGGTCCGTGACATCGTAAGTGACGTAGAGCGCTCGTCGGTCATAGCGGGTGAATGCAGGATCGAGCACGTGGTCGCCGACCTTGGCGCCGTTGAGATGCAGCTCGTAATAGCCCAGGCCGCAGATGTAGATGCGGGCGCTGACCGGCTGCTGCGCGAGGGTGAATTCCTTTCGAAACAGCGGCGCCGGCCGTGGGCTCTTGTCCTTGTCGTCGCCGGGCGCGCTGATCCATTTCGACGTCCAGTCCTCCGGCGTCAGCAGGCCCATCTCCCAGACCGCCGGCTCGCTGAAGGCGCTGACCTTGTCGTCTCCGTCCCAGATGCGCACTTTCCAGTGGCATCGCGTGCGCGAGGGCAGCGGCGTTCCGGCATAGATCACGTGGATGGACTGATCGGACACAACCTTGCCCGTATCCCACAGGTCGGCCTGGCCCTCTTTGAGCATCCCGGCGTCGCTGGCGACGAGGATCTGGTACGCCGTCTGCTTCTGTCCCCGCCACAGGGATTGCATTCTCCAGCTCAGTCGCGGCCGCGCGACATCGATCCCCAGCGGATCGACCAGGTACTCGCACCGCAGGTCCGTCACCTGCACGTCGCTCGACAACTGCGAGGACCCCACCGCCGCGCCCCATATCGTCGCCACCTGAACGCAAAGGATCGTTCCAACCCAGGTCATTCTTCGAACCTCCAATTGGGCTCTGCCTGTGAGAACTCGTAGGGTGGGGCTTGCCCCACCGTTCTTCTATAGGTACTTCTCCAATAGCGCCTTCGTCTTGCGGATGCCATCCTCTTCGCTCTGCGTGTTGCCTTCGAACTCGATGCCGACGTAGCCCTTGTACCCGGAGGCCTTCACGAGGCCGATCAGTCTCCTATAGTCCATCAGCGGCTGCTCGCCGTGGGCGTCGAAGTCGTACGACTTGGCGCTGACACCCTTGGCAAAGGGCAGCAGTTCCGCCATGCCTTTGTAGCGGTCGTACATGTTCTCGCAGCCGTCCTGCGTGGTCCCCCAGGGCTGCGAGATGCAGAAGTTGCCAAAATCGGGCAGCGTTCCCACGTTGGGCCGCGACACCTGTTTCACTACGCTCGCCAGCCACGCGCCGTTGGAGGTCACGCCGCCGTGATTCTCGGCGACGACATTGAGCTTCATCGTCCCGGCCAGCTCGCCCAGCCGCCCCAGCGAATCTACTGACGCGATTCTCTTTTGGTCATCCGACCCGTCGCCCTGGAGATTCACGCGAACGGTCTTGCAGCCCAGGACGTTCGCCGCCTCCAGCCACTTCGTATGATTCTCCACCGCCGCCAATCTCGCCTTCTCGTTTGTTGCAGCGAGCGGCCCTTCGTCATCCACCATCAGCAGGTGGTTCACCACCCCCGCATCCGCGCTCCTCTTGAGCAGCTCCTTCAAATAGGCGGCATTCCTGCCCGCCTCGCGAAAGTCCATCTTCCCGCCGCCAAAGAACCCATTGACATACTCCACCGCCAAAATCCCAAAGTCCCTCTTCGCCTTCGCCGGAAAATCCAAAGGGTCCAGCTTGCCCCCATAAATCGCCCGATGCAAAGACCACTCCGCCAGCGAGATTTCAATGCGTGGCCCTGACGAAGCGATGCCGTCTAATGAAGGAGCCACTGCTATTGCGCCGGCTCCCAGCAGGGACTGTCTGATGAACGCTCTGCGTGTTGTACTTGCCATGTGAAGTCCCGATGAAGGATCATTCCAGCCACTCGGGGTCAAACAGCCGATGCCCGTGAACAACCCCGATAATGGCGATCCTGTTTTCATCAAGGATCTTGTACAAGATCCTGTAACTGAAGACCCTGAGCTCGCGATACTCGTCGTCTTGTACCTCAGGGATCATCTTGCCGATTCGTGTGTGCTCTCTTAGCTTGCGTGTTTCTTTGATGATGAGTTGGACAACACGGCGAGCCTGGAATGGAGAGTCTTTTTCGATGAACAAACCTATCTGCTCCACGTGCTCGACGGCCCGGATTGTCCAGATCACCCCAGCCATTTCGCCAGTCTGCTCTCCACTTGGTCGTGGGTCAGGACCCTGCCATCCTCAACATCCTTCTCCCCCTGCTCGATGCACTGGAGGACATAGAGATGGTATTGGATGTCCTCGAAGGTCGATTCCTCCGGCATCCGCGATATCACTTCGCACACTTTCTGCTTTATAGTCATAACGCATTCCCAACTGCAACTGTCGATCCAAACGTATTCTACACTGTCATCCGCTCGCAGGCAAGCCTCGTGGCAGCGACCAGTGGGGGCGATGGCCGGGATCAGACATGTGCCGAGGCTAATCGGCATCGGTTTCGTTGACTGGCAAGACGTCGGGTGGGTGCCACTCGTAGGCGCCGAGGTCGATGGCTTCGCCCTGGGGGCGGGGGATGCGGTCGCGGTCGAGCTCGGGCGCGTTGACGCTGCTGCCGGCATCAATGGCGGCTGCGCCGGGCAACAGGTGCAGATCGAAATGGGCAGGATCGACGAAGAGCGCGGCGGGGTCCTGGATTGTCAGATTGTTCTCTTCGAGCGCGCCCATGGCGGCGTTGCGGAACGCGGTGGCTAAGTTGTTGCGCACGACACAATCGACGGGAGGTGTGCCGTTCTTGTGCTTGTCGACGCATATCCAGGGTGGGCCAGGACGGGTATTGTTCTGGTCCAGCACGGTGTTGTTGATCACCAGGCAGTTGCGTGCGCCGCCGAGCGTGATGCCGTGCCAGTGGTCGGTGATGACCACGTTGTTCTCGATGACCCAGTCCACATAGGTGCCGTCGAAGCAGCCGATGCCCTGTAATGTCCCGCGATAGGGCTGGTTCGGATCGACATAGTTGATAATCGTGTTGCCGCGCAGGACCACGCCCACGACCTCGCCGGTACCGACGCCGCCGGGACCCGTGGACCAGGACTGAAAGCCGTCGTCGTGATTCGCGTTGACGTTGCAGCAATTCTGCACGGTGTTGTACTCGAAGGTGCAGTAGTTGCCGAGCCCGCGCAGGCCGTCGCCGGCGAAGTTCTCCACGAGATTGCCGGCGATGAGGGAGTCGCTGGCCACCACGGAAATCCCGAAGTTGACGTTGAGCAGGCGGTTGTCGCGGATCGTCATGCGTGTGCCGTCCACCTGGAGTCCGTTGCAGGACAATCGGTCCCAGTCTTGGGCGGTCCAGGCGGAAGCGTCGGCGACCGACGAAAGTGCACAATGCTCCACCGCGATGTCGTGGATGGGGCCGCGCCAACTGTGGCTTTCGAGGCGGACCAGGGTGTGCCGCTGATAGGCCTGGCTGAACTCGGCGCTGACGCTGAGCCCGCGAATCGTCCAGTGTGAGCTGGACCGGATGTGCACGGAGGAGAGCCGCGGCGTGTGGCCTTCCTCGGCCGCCAGGGTGATGGTCCCAAGGTTGTAGTAGTTGTCGATCAGCAGGTCGCCGTGATACCCGGACCGCAGCCAGATCGTGTCACGCGCCCGCACCGGGGCGCCGGCGTTCTTCGCCACGAGTTTGCTTTGCGGCGTGTACGGGAGTTTGTCCCACTGCTGCGATTCCACCAGTCCGGCGTCGAAGACCTCCTGGATCGTCCGCCAGGGCCGGCTCGCACTGCCGTCGCCTGTGGGACTGCCATTCACCGGGTCCACACAGAACTCGGACGCTTGTGCGTGCAGGGGAACGAACCACAATCCAACACATAACAACAAGGTCCGTGCCATCGTTATCCCTCTCTCGTGCCGAACTGCTTCGTGAACGCGGCGTCTTCGGAGATTTGATCGCGGTAGCGGGGATACATGCCGACGATGACGCCGTCGATAGGTTTGAGGTGCTCGAAGGCGAACTTGAAGGCGTCTTGCACGGCCTGGGCATTGTCGCACTTTCGGCCGGCCGCGAGGATTTTGAAGCCCAGGCATGGCTGCTTGACCTGCCGGACCACCGCCGTCATCGCCGCTGGATCGGAGGCGAAGAAACCGTGATCCTTCGGTAGTGCGTCGGAGGCCGGCATTTTGGCCGCCTCCTCCTCGGATCGGGTCAGATTGTGGAAGCAGGTCATGAAGAAATCGACCTGCCAGCCCTCATCCGCGATCCGCCTGATGCAGTCCGGATTGTGGGCGGAGACTCCAGCCAGAATGCCCGCGTCATGGACCTGCTTCACGAAGTCATGGACTTGCCGGCTTTTGCCTTCGCGGAACAGCCGGTCGGTGACCCCGCCGTGATGGACGATCGCGATCGGCCCGGTGTCGCGGACCACCTGCTCGATCCCGCCGCCGGAATGCAGGCAGATGAACTTCATCTTCGAGCCCTGCTCCCGCAGGATCCGGATGATGTCCGTCATCAGGGTGACATCGTGGAACTGGTGTGTGTTGATCCCCGCCCGCTCGCAATTCGACAGCAGCTCCACGACCCGCTCGCGGGTGAAGTACTCGCGCATCTGGCGGTCCATCTCCGAGCCCAGGTAGGAGTATCCGCTGATCGGGTTGGCGCCCACGACCAGTCGCGTGACCTCATGCTCGCCCAGCCCAATCATAGGCAACAGCGCCCCGGCCGACTCGCCGGTCCCCGGCAGAGCTTCCTTCGCCCGCGACATCCTGCCCCCAACCACCGCCGATCCGGCGACCCCCAGCGACAACCGCCGGAGGAACTCCCTACGCGAAGTCCCTCGTGGACACTCTCGAATCTCGGAATCCGGATTTCGAATCTGCACCGGCGTGTCCTTCGATGTCATTTCTCAACCTCCCAATGTCGTGACACCTGATCTTTCCTGGTTCATCATAGCCCGCCCCCGGACCGGAGCCAAGCGAAAAGCAGCCGGCCAGATGTCCGGTGGCTCTACGCGACCATGGCGAAGGCCGGTAGGGTGAGTTCCACGCAGCGACTTCAGGGCTCTGTGTCATTCCTGCGAAAGCAGGAATCCACCTGCACCGCGACGTTCCCCCGCCTTCGCGAGGGCAATATGGTTGGACGCCCTTACTCTCGGTGGGACAAGGGCTCATGCTCTCTCAAACAGAATATGTAGATTTGAACATAATTCTCTTGACGAAAAGGGTGCATGGGTTAGTGTGTGCAGAACTGCGCCGAAGCGATGGGCCGGGCGATGCTTGTGACCGGCAGAATACGATCGGTAGCGAGAATTGGAGGTATTATGGAAAACCAGGCAAAGCGAGCGACACAGGCGATCAAGACCGAGGAGCCGGGACGGCGCGTCATCCTCCGGAGATGGCTCACGCCTCAGGAGCGAGCCGAACGAGCCGAGTCCCGACCCCTGCGAAGCTGTTTCGACTGTGTGTTCTGCGTATCCAACGTGCTTCTATGGGCGAGGACGCTCCTGTCGGGTTTCCCTGTCCCAGCACAATGTGCGAACCATCCGGACACGCCGGGCCAGGTGCGCCCGATCCCGCACGCCCCGTGCCGCAACTTCCGCGCCGGGCCCTTCCGTCTGGACCCACCCGAGCCCCCCAACGACAAGATCCGCTACATTCCCCTCACGCGCGGCCTCTTCACCACCATCATCGACGCCGAAGACTACGAATGGCTCAGCAAGTACAAGTGGCAGACCCACCGGACGCCCTGTGGTGGGGTCTACGCCGTGCACGCCACGAGCAAGGGCCAACTGTTCATGCACCGCATGATCATGAATCCACCGAAAGGAAAGGTCGTGGGTTGCCGTTCACGAGTTTCATTCAGCGTAGCAACGAGGGAGCGGCTTGTTGTTGGAAATGGGCGTTGAGGGCCTGGCAGAAGAAGGCAA
>JAFGJR010000285.1 GCA_016928975.1 Sedimentisphaerales bacterium
CCATCGACAGCCCGTGCCTGGATCGCGGCGATCCCGCCGATGGATTCGGCGAGGAGCTCTACCCGCACGGCGGGAGGATGAACCAAGGGGCGTACGGCGGGACGGCCGAGGCGAGCAAATCCGAAGGGCTCAAGCCCATGTGTACGAAGTACCCAGGGATGGACTTCAACCATGACTGCAAGGTGGACCAGGCAGATCTCAATATCTTCCTGGAGCATTGGCTCGAATGCAATCTGGACCGACAGGATGCCTGCTGGCCCGATGGAGCACCCCAAGGCCCTGTCCTCCCAGAAATATAGTGTGCTGTCCGCACGGGCTTGCATTCTCTTGAGCAAGTCGAGCCATCGCTGCCAGGCGGCGTCTTTGGCGAAATTTTTGCAGAAAATGGACTTGCAGGGGCCTTCCGGGGCGTATATAACTCAGGTCGTTGGTTTCTCGCGGGCGTAGCTCAGGGGTAGAGCGTCACGTTGCCAACGTGAATGTCGTGAGTTCAAATCTCATCGCCCGCTGTCAGGAGTTACGGGGTCCAAGACGCGCGTCCGCGTTGAGGAACCCTTATAGTATCGGCGAGTTACCGGCTAGGTGGTAGTTTGGCATTGGTCGTCGATACGTGGAAGCCTCGCGGCGACGGCAGCGAGGTCGGAAACGATCACCTGGCTCAGGGGATGATTCCCCCGATGCCTTTTTTTGTTTGGATATAGAGGAGTTCTGCAAAAGGGAAGTTGGGCTTACTTGGGAAGGAAGAACCGTCTGCTTGGTTTCTCCTTCCTAAGACGAGCGTGACTGACACAAGACGGCTTATGCGAATTGTTCAAGGAAATCTGTTTTGAGATTTCCTTGAACAATATAAGCCCAACTTCCCTTTTGCAGAACTCGGCCATGAAACGACGATTCGAAGCTATTTGGGAGCGCCGAGATGGCGGACGAAAAGAACGAGTCAGTAGCACCCGATACCAGCGGTGAGGACACCAGGACCGAGGAGCAGAAGGCCAGGGACGAGAGGACCTCGAAAAACACGGTTACGATCGAGGAGGCCGGGCCGTGCAAGAAGAAGGTGATCGTAGAGGTTCCAGAGGAGACGATCAAGGATATGGCCGATGAGCAGTACCGGGAGCTTCGCCGCGACGCGGTCGTGCCGGGCTTTCGCAAGGGGCGGGCCCCCCGCCGGCTCCTGGAGAAACGGTTCGGCAAGGAGACCAGCGAGCAGATCAAGTTGAAGATCCTCGCCGAGGCCAGTGAGGCGGCCATGAAGGACAAGAAGGTGGACGCTCTGACCGATCCGGATATTGACTATGAGAACATCAAGCTGCCAGACTCGGGCCCGATGAGGTTCGAATTCGAGGTCGAGGTCCGCCCGGAATTCGAGCTGCCGGCGCTCGAAGGCATCCCCGTCACCCGGACCAAGCTGGAGGTCACCGACGCCCAAGTCGATCGCGAGATCGAGCAGCTCCGCCGCTGGTCCGGCCTGTGGGTGCCGAAGGAAGAGGGAGCCGTCGAACAGGGCGACGAAGTCGTCGCCGATGTCCGGCTCAACGTGCACCTGACGGACGAAGAGAAAGCCAAACAGGCGGAGGCGGCCGCCAAAGGCGAGGAGGCTCCCACCGTCGGAATCCCCGAGTCGGAGACGAAGCTGGACAACAGCGAGATCCACGTCCGCCCGAACGGCTTCGTCGGGGCCGTGCCCGTCCCGAAGCTCGATGAGCTGCTGACCGGCGCCAAGGCCGGCGACAAGAAGACCACGACCGTGGAGGTCTCCAAGACCTATTTCCGCGAGGAATACCAGGGCCGAACGATAGACATCGAGATCGACGTCAAGGAAGTCAAGTACCTCAAGCCGGCCGAGATGAACGAGCAATTCCTGCAACGCTATCACGTGGGGAACGAGCAGGAGCTTCGCGACCGCATCCGCGACAACTTGCAGGACCAGCTCGAATCGCAGGTCCGAAGCGATATGAGCGAGCAGGTCTATCAGCATCTGCTCGACAACGCGAGCTTCGATCTGCCGATGGATATCGTCGCCCGCCAGGCGGGCTCGATCCTGCAACGGCAATACATCAACCTGCTGGCCCGCGGCCTGTCGCGAGAGCAGATCGAAGAGCAGATGGAGCAGCTTCGCGCCGCAAGCGCCGACCAGGCCAAGCAGCAGCTCAAGACCTTCTTCATCATGGACAAGGTCGCCGACAAGCTCGAGATCGCCGTGACCGAGGAAGAAATCAACGGCCACATCGCCCAGGTCGCCATCCAGCGCGGCCAACGGCCGGAGAAGCTCAAAGAACAGATGGAACGCGACGGCTCGCTCGCCCAGTTCCGGCTCGACATCCGACAGAACAAGTGCATCAGCAAGCTGCTCGAAACCGCGAACGTGTCCGAGCAGAAATCGGAAGAGAAGGCCAGGAAATCCAAGAAGGGAAACAAATCGGCCGAGGAGAAATCCGAAGAGCAATGACAGAAAAGGATGTTTTCATGTCCGAGCGACACTTGATGAGAGACATGCACCGACAACGCGACGTGTACGACCAGTACTCACAGTACCAGCGGTATCGCCAGATGAGTCTGGACGATATGCTGCTGGAGAACCGGATCGTCTTTCTGATCGGCGAGATCAACTACGCCCGGGCCGCCGAAGTGATCATGAAGATCCTGTATCTGGACAACCTCAAACGAGGCCGGGAGATCAGCCTGTACATCAACTCCCCCGGCGGCACGGTGGACGACACGATGGCGATCTATGACACGATGCAGTTCGTGGGCTCGCCGATCGCCACCTACTGCATCGGCCGGGCCCAGTCCGGCGGAGCGGTGGTCCTGGCGGCCGGCACCAAGGGCAAGCGCTACGCCCTGCCCCACGCCAAGATTATGCTCCACCAGCCCTGGGGCGGCGTCACCGGACAGGCCTCCGACATCCAGATCCAGGCGGAAGAGATCCTGCGGGCCAAGCAGACGATCAACCTCATCCTGGCCAAGCACACCGGCTTGCCCATCGAGAAGATCGCCGAAGAGACCGAGCGGGACCGTTACATGGGCGCCGAGGAAGCCAAGCAGTATGGCCTGATCGACGAAGTCCTCCACGAAGAGGAAAAGAAGGCCGAAGAGGAAAAGAAGGAAAACAAATAACGGATTCATGGTCTACGATTCTGGACGTACGATTGGGGCTCGCGATGATCTCGTGACGCGACTGCCAATCCCAATCGCAAGTGGCCAATCGCAAATAGGGATAAGCTGATGCTCATGCAAGAGACTTTCATACCGATCGTCATCGAAAAGAGCGGGCGCGGGGAGCGGGCGTACGATATCTATTCAAGACTCCTGAAGGATCGAATCATCTTCCTCGGAGGCGGCGTCACGGACGCCAACGCCAACACCATCATCGCCCAGATGCTGTTTCTGAGCAACGAAGACAGCAAGAGCGACATTCACTTCTACATCAATTCACCGGGCGGCTCGATCACGGCGGGTCTGGCGATCTACGACACGATGCAATTCCTCCGCTGCGACGTGGCGACCTATTGCGTCGGTCAGGCCGCCAGCATGGCAGCCGTGCTCCTGGCTGGCGGCAGGAGCGGAAAGCGATTCCTCCTTTCCAACAGCAGGGTCCTTCTGCATCAGCCCCACATCATGGGCGTGCTCGAAGGGCCGGCCACGGATCTGGACATCGAGGCCCGGGAGATCCTGCGGCTGCGCACCCGGATCTATCATATTCTCGCCAACCACAGCGGTCAGCCGCCGGCCAAGATCGAGAAGGACTCCGACCGCAACTTGTGGCTCAGCGCCGACGAATCGATCAAGTACGGCCTGGCCGACCGGATTCTCCAGAAGGCCCCAGAGATCGTCAGGAACGAGCAAGAGCAGGAGCCGCAGTAAGTGGCATAGCGTATGAAACGTCATTCCAGTGCATCGCACAGATCCTGGGCAGCATGTGGGACCCACGTGCTCTTGGTGCTCGCGGCGATGTTGCCGGCCGGTTGCGGGATCGGAAGCGAGAGAAAAGACTCACGGGACCTGAAAGTCGAGGCCCTGGAACAGGAGAAGGCCCAGATTGCCGCCAGAGCAGAGCACTGCCAGGTCGAGAACGCGCAGTTGCAGGAACAGCTCAAAGCGATGGCCGCGCTGCCCAAGGACGGCCCCGAGAGCTTCTACAAGCTCACCGATGTGAAAATCAGCAGGTACACCAGCTTCTACGACCAGGACCAGGACGGCAAGCGGGAGAAGCTGCTCGTCTACATCCAGCCGATCGACACTGACGGCGACATCGTCAAAGCCGCCGGGGTGGTCAGCGTGGAACTCTGGAATCTCGACAATCCCGCCGACCAGGCCCTCATCGGCCAATGGCAGGTCCAGCCGGCGGAACTGCACAAGCTCTGGGTCAGCGGGTTGGTGTCCAACTACCGCCTCCCCTTCCGCGTTTCCGTGACGCCGGAGATGCTGGCACAGCCGCTCACAGTGAAGATCACATTCACCGATTACCTGACCGGCGAGACCTTCCGCAACCAGAGAATGGTCAAGGTGCGACCCGAGTAGAGACGTGGTACGTTGCGTCTTCTCACCAATTCGGATCGACGGGCTGCTCTACGGGAGCATATCCTTCCAGCTTGGGGTCAAAGAACGAATTGGGAATGACGTTGGTCTGCCGCTGCCAAACCTGCCCTGTGGCCGTGTCGAGGACATAGACGCTGCCACCATCCTTGTTGTGAGCAACCAAAGTGAATCGGCCGTGGAACTCCGGATTCATCATAGGCGCACCGCCCATCGCACACACCACCGCCACGACCAACAGACCGCCAATCAGGAGACTCTTGAGATCGACACTACGGAACATACGCTTTTCCTCCCGTCATTCAGATGAGACTCGCTAACCGTCGTACTTCACGTGAATCTTCGGGCGACGAGCCCGCTTGCACGCTGCTATGGAGAGAGACGCGCGCCGGCGAGAAACGTTACGGGATCTTGGGCCGGCCGACGGTGGCAGCGAGCCGGCCGCAGGGATCGCCCTCACACGGGCGGCCGAGAAGAAGGGGGGCAGCCGGCACGCTGTGTACATGCCCTGCGCGCAGACCCTGGCCGTCGAACCGTGGTTACAATCCGCATTCCTGTCGCTGCCTCCGCCCCATCTCCCTCAGCAGCTCGATCACTTCCACGAAACTCCCAAGGTTGAACCTTGCGCAGGAATGCCGATCGCCGATCTTGATTGAACAGGCGGTGTCGGGCAGAGCCCGAAAGAGGTCTTCATCCGTCCAGTCGTCGCCGATCGCCAGCACGAAGTCGTCCGAATGGTCCTTCGGTAGAAACGCCGTCGCGGCGGAACCTTTGCTAACGCCCCCGCTTCGGACTTCCACCACTTTGCTCCCCTGGAGAACCTGGACGTCGACATTGGCCGTGAAATTGACCAGCGTGTCCACCAGGTCCTTGACGCAAACCGAAGCAAGCTCCGGGTCCGCGCGACGATAGTGCCAAACAACGGAGCATTGCTTCTCCTCGACAAATGCGCCGAGGAGTCTGTCCGCATAGGTCTGGAGAATCGGCAGGACGGCAGACTTCCAGCCGCTCTCCAGCGACCTGGTCAGTTGCCAGTCCCCATCTTTGGTTCTGATCCACGCCCCGTGCTCCGCCACCAATGCCACACTGAGGTCCTCAAACCAGTCCTGCATCGTGTCCTTATCACGGCCGCTCACCAGCACGATGTCGTTGCTGACGTTCTGCGAGAAATCCTGTAGAAGGGTCAAGAGGTCCGGCCCGGGCCGCGCGTCCTCCGGGGTATCCGTAAAAGGCGTGAGCGTGCCGTCATAATCGAGGAAGATCACGCGGTGCGAGGCTCGCACGAACTCGTCGATGAGTCGCTGCCTCGCCGCGGCGCCGAGCAATCTGGACCGCAAGCGCTCCTGCTCAATTTTGACAGCGGGCAACTGGCTCAGAAAATCCTCCGCCCATCGGACCACGTCGTATTGCTGGAGACGGTCCTGCATGATCTCGTTGCACCGAATCTGTTCGGACTCAGGCATTTCCAGCGCCGTCTTCACACCCGCTGCAATTTCCTCGGCGTTGTTGGGGCTGACAATCACAGCCTCGCATAGCTCCTTCGCGGCGCCTGTCGTCTCACTGAGGACCAGGACGCCGGTCTTGTCCGTCCGGCTGGCCACGTATTCCTTGGCCACAAGGTTCATTCCATCGCGCAGAGGCGTGATCAGGGCCACGTGACTGGCGGCATACAAGGAAACCAGCGGCTCGAACGGCAGGAACCGATACTGGTACAGCACCGGCGCCCAGCCGACCGTGCTGAACCTGCCGTTGATCTTCCCAACGTATTCGTCGATCCGCTTCTTGATCTGCTGGTACTGATCGACGCCCACGCGAGACGGCACGACCACCAGCACCAGAATGACCTTCTTATGCCATTGCGGGTTCTTCTCCAGAAACCGCTCGTACCCTTGCAGGCGATTGAGGATGCCTTTCGTGTAGTCCAGGCGGTCCACGGACAGCACGACCTTGAAGCCCTTGAGCGTCTCCCACGAGACCTCGTCCGTCGGACACTCGCCCGGATGGGCGGCTGCGGCGTGGAACTTCCGGAAGTCAATGCCCATCGGAAACGTATCCGCCTTGACGAGGTGACTCGGCAGCAGGATGCTGCCCGTGTGGTGCTCGTGACCCAGAACGCGCAGCACGCAACGCAGGAAGTACTCCGTGTAATCGTAGGCGTGAAAGCCGATCAGATCCGCTCCCAGCAGTCCCTCCAGAATCTCCGTGCGCCAGGCCATCGGAAGCTGCCGAAACATCTCAAAACAGGGAAACGGGATGTGCAGGAAGAAACCGATCCGGGCCGACGGGTTCCTGTCCCGCAACAGCTTCGGGAGCAGCATCAGGTGGTAGTCGTGAATCCACACCAGGTCGTCCGGCCGCATGACTCGCGCGACCACCTCGCAGAAGATGCGGTTGACCGCCTGATAGTGGGCATAGAGACCTTCCTCGTACACCGCATACGACGGAAAATAGTGAAACAAGGGCCAAATCGTCTTGTTACAGAAGCCGTGGTAGAACTTGTCCATGGCGTTCTCCGACAGGAAGACCGGGTGCGCGTTGAACTTCGCGAGCGCCTCGGTCACGACGGTCCGCTTGGCAGGGTCTTCGATGGACACTCCCGGCCAGCCGATCCATTCGTACTCCGGCTTGACGAACGAGGAGCTTCTCAGGGAATCAAGGTAGGCGCTGATCCCGGAAACCAGGCCCCCCGCGCCCTCGCGGAACACGATTTGGCCATTCTCCTCGGCCGCCACGACCGGCAGTCTGTTCGACACAACCAGCAATCTCATGGCGCTGTCCTTTCTGCGAGTTTCCCCGTCGCGAGATGGTATTTTACCTCGCGTCGGCATTTCTGGCAACCGTCCCGTCCATAGAATCGGCTCTACTGGAGTTCTGCAGAATGCACATTGGGCCCATATTCTTCCAGGAAATCGCATTCTGCAAAACTCCAGCTCCTTACAAAGAGCAGGGCCAGCCAATCACGGCCGCGAACCGACCGGCGGTGTCGCCCTCGCGCCGGTAGCTGGGGAAAAGATCGTCGCGACACAACGTGCAAATGCCCGCGACGTGGATGAATCGGCTCGGGATACCAGCGCGGGCCAGGGCGCAGGCGTTTGCCCGCCACAGGTCGAGGCAGTACTTCCCCGCCGAGCTCGATTGAAAGAAGGCCGCCGCGTGCGGGCCGATCCCATCGAGGGCGGCGCCACGGACTTCGTCGCCCACCTCATAGCACTCCGGACCGGCAGACGGCCCGATACACGCCACCAAGTCGGCTGGATCGCAACCCATATCGATCATCCGGCGCACGACCGCCGGTACGATCCCCGCCACAGTCGCGCGCCACGAGGCGTGGGCGAATCCCGCCGCGCGCCCGCGCCGGTCAGCGATCAGCACGATAGGACAGTCGGCGCTTCTGCCCATCAAGACCAGCCCTCTGGCCGGGGTCACCAAGCCATCGGCGCATCCGGCACAGCCGCCACGCTCGCAGACAAGCGCATCGCCCCCATGCACCTGTTCCAGGAACGCGGCGTCCTCGAAGCCAAGCACCTGTGCGATCTGTCGCCCCGCGGTGGCAGGGTCCTGGCGGATTTGGTGCACATCCGGCCCCTGTCGTGTCGTCACCAGATGAGCCACGCGGATCGCCTCCAACGCACGGAACCGGCCGACCACCCACCCATTCGGCAGCCCCTCCAATCGAAGCTCGTCCGTGAAGCCTGTCTGACGATCCGTCATCTCGAAACCCCCAGTGTCGTCACCCGGAATTACACTATCCCACCCACGGTACCGGATCGGACGCGGACAGTCAACCGACCATTGCGACGAACACCTGCTGCATGCAGACGCGCTCTATGGGAGGGCTCGACTGGTCGTTGGCTGTCCTGTTCGAGGCGACGGTAGTGGTGACAGAACCGGCAGTACTGCCGGCCGAAAGAGACCGGGCACCAGAAGGCCGTGTGATGGCGGATCACACGCACGCGGTGTCTGGTCACGCAGCGACCTCTTGCGAGTGCGCTATCCAGCCACCAGTCTCGGCAGGACTCTTGTGGCGAGGCTCAAGACCAGAAAGAAGCCGCACGTATCGGTAACGGTCGTCAGGATAGGCCCTGAAAGCAGCGCCGGATCCACCTTGGCGCGCCGCAGCAGCAGCGGAAGGACACCGCCCAGGCAAACGGAAATCAGCGTATTGACCGCCAAGGCAACACCGACGACGAGCCCCAGGTACAGATTGCCCTTCCAGAGCACCGCGACCGCTGCCAGGAGAATGCCCAGTCCCAGACCGTTGAAGAGTCCCACGCCCGCCTCCTTGCGCAGCACGCGGATGACCTCGCGAGGCCGAATGAGCCCCATGGCCAGCTCGCGAATGCTCACGGCGACCGCCTGTCCGCCGGAACAGCCGCTCATGTCGCTGATGATCGGCAGGAACACGGCCAGCGCCACGGCGGCCTGGATCGTGTCCTGATAGAAGGCAATGATGCTCGCCGCAATCACGTTGAGCACGATGTTGATGCTCAGCCAGGAGGCACGTCGTCCCGCGCGCACATGCAGGGGCATGGTGCGGAGCTCCTCTCCCGCCACGATGCCGCTGACCCGCAGAAATGTCCGATTGGCGCGTTTGCCGACGGCGTCTTCCACATCTTCGGGCAGGACCACGCCCACCAGGCGGCCCGCCGTGTTCGTGACGGGTACCCCGAGCAGATGATGCTCATCAAAAAACGCCTCCAACTCCTCCAGCGGTGTGCCCGTCTGAACCGCCAACGGCGTGGAGACCATGATTTCTTCGAGCCTGGCGGCATGCGGCGCGAAGATCAGATCGTGCGACCGCAGTACTCCGGTCAGCCTCCCGGCCTCGTCGGTGACGAAGACGTACTGCAGGTCGTAGTCAGCGTACCGGTCGCGATTCGTCGACAGGTCTTTCAGCACGTCGGTGACACGCACCGTCTGCGGATATGCCAGGTACTCGGTCGACATCAAGCCGCCGGCGCTGTCGGGTTTGTACGTGAGCAGTAGCCTCGCAGCGGCGGCTTCGTCGGGTGCCATGCGGTCCATGACGGCTTCTGCCGCAACTGCATCCATCTCGCCGAGCAGATCGGCCTGCTCGTCGCTGGGAAGCTCATCCACGATGGCGGCGGCCGTGTCCGGTGACAGATCCTCCATGACATCGGCCACCAGCTCTTCGCCGACCTCTCGGACCACGTCGGCCGCCTCTCGCGGCTCCAATATGCCCAGCAGGCGGTGCTGATCCTTCGGGTCCAGCCGGAGGACCGTGCGGGCCAGCTCGCCGGGCCCCAGCGACTTGAGCAGGACACTCACCTCCTCCTCGTTCGACCGCCGCAGAAGCTCGGCCAAATCCTCCCAGGGCTCCTCTGTCTCTCTACGCTCCCTGTCTTCCACCATGGTGAACCCCTTGTCTTGAATCGAACCGTTTCACATCGCACTTGCCGCCCCATTTTACCGTGCTGTGGCCCATATCATACCGGCGCGTGCACACGTCCACCAGTCGCCACGCGATCGAACGAAAAAGGCCGGCTTGCAGAAGGCTTCTGCAAGCCGGCCTGGTCACAACTCCTGCCACCGGACTGCCGGGCAGACATCCCATCAATTGACGCTTTGGCTCTGGTACGTCACAACCGACATGGTCTGGAACGACGCGCCCATCGAACCTGCGCCACCCGTGATGGATGTGGTCTGGATGCCCGTAACGCTCGTGGACTGCGTCATCGTATCTCCTGATGGGGTCGTCGTCGTTTGCGTCTTGTTGTAGCCGCCAGGGTTTGACTTGCCGGTGCTTCCCGGTCCCACGTTGACGGCTATCAGCCCCCAATTGCCAGCGGATACTTGTGTTTGGCTGTCTGCAGTGGTCTGTTGCCAATAAAACGGAAAGAACCACTTCAAGACGCCCGCAGAGGCAACTGACGATACGGCCAAGATCACGACTGCAATGAACAATATTCTCTTTCTCATCTCTCATTCTCCTTAACTCTCTCTCCCCATGAACATGTATCCGCGTGGAGCAGCTTCAGCGGTCTATCGCGCGAGCGGAAGATCCAGCGTCTTCGTCGGATAGGAGGGCGGGACTTCGTTACGTGTCCGAGATACGGCGCGACGAGCGATGCACGACAGAGCGGACGCCCGCTCCAAAGGTACAGAGGCGACGCCTGCACAAGGATGTGTGCACCTCCAACCTCCGAACAAGGTTTCGCAGCCACCTTCTGCAACGCCGTCCATGACCTCCGGCCCCGCCTTCTTTTTTCAGA
>JAFGJR010000286.1 GCA_016928975.1 Sedimentisphaerales bacterium
TCGGCGGCCAAGGCCATGCGTGGATCGCATTCAGTCGTGGGCCGACCGTGCTTGCCGTAGGGCACCTGATAGCCGTAGCTGATCTCCTGCCACGACCGGAAGTCGCGGAAGTCCGCGGGGATATCCTCGTCATTTGCTGTGTCCGAGCTGGACGGGCAGATGAAAGACCTCGGGATTGTACCCCCCGTTCTGACGAGCGCCCAGAGATTACGCGTGGTGGACATCTCGGTGTCGGCTTCCGTCGTTTCGCCGGAGTTGGGGTCACCGGGCACACCTCGGTGCGTGCCGATCATGCCCGGGGCGTACTTCACGCGCCCAACCTCGTCAGCCTCGGCCGGCGCATGGGCGGCAATCGGATATGTGTCATTGTTCTCGACGGCGTAGGTGTAGAGTCCCTTGCCCATACTCAAGAGGTTGGCAGTGCAGGCGGTCCGGCGCGACACGATCGAGCGTCGAGAAGGCCGGGTTGCCACGACGGCGACAAGCGCCAACAGGAGGAGTGTGACACCTGCCACGACCAGTACTTCCGGCAGCGTCAGAGCCCGACGCCGGCTTGAGAAGGCAAGAGTTCTCAGGGCAATCCTGCGGACGCACGTCTGATTCATGATGGTCCTCCCTGCGGTGGGACGACAAACGATCAGGTATCTTCTGATTCTATGCAACTGGTGGGCGGAAGTATAGCAGGCATCAGCCGGAACAACTGCGGATCGGGCGTTTGGCAGGAGTTCGCCGTTCAGACTTCGTCATTCGGATTTCGGCATTGATTGGTCATTGGGATTTGGGCATTGATTGGTCATTGGGGTTTCGTCATTGGGCATTGCGTCTCTCTCCCACCGCCGGCATGAAGCCGGCGGCTCGTTTTCACGCGGCCCCCGCTCCTTGTCTCTCGCCCCTCGCCCCTGCTCTTTCGTACTCCTCCGCCATTCTAATCCGCTGCCCGAGAGGCGGATGGTCGTCGAAGAACACAACCTCCCACCAGGGTGGGGTGGGATCGTCGAGGTTGAGACGGCCGAGTTGTTCGAAGGCCGTGCGGTAGGCCTGCGGGTTGCCGGTCAGCCGCAGAGCGTCGCTGTCGCACTGCCGCTCGAAACGACGGCTGATGGCGTTGGTGATTGGCCCGATGATCAGCGGGAAGACCGATGAAATCAGCATAACTTGTGAGAACGCCGCGACAGCCGCGGACCAGTCGGCCGGGTCGCTGCTCCCGGCGAACGGGTTGAGCCGCCACCAGATCAGCGTGACCATCAGTGAACTGGCCACAGCGGACATGCCGATCAGCTTCCAGATGTGCCCGCGGGTGTGATGGCCCAGCTCGTGAGCGAAGACCACGGCGATCTGGTCGTCGTCGAAGGAGTCCAGAAGGGTGTCGGCCAGGTAGACCCGACGTGACGAACCCATGCCGGCCAGCATCGCATTCGCCTTCTTGGTGTCCTTGCTCAGTTGGAGATTGAAGATGCCGGTGATGGTCATGCCCGCCCCGCCGGCGAGTTCCTTCAGCCGCTCGGCTAGGCTCGGCCGTTCGAGCGGCTTCGACGGGTAGAACAGCGGCAGGATGACCAGCGGGAACACCTTGGCCAGCCCGATACTGAGCAGCATGACGCCGAGCCACACCCACACGCCCCACCATCGCCCGCCGTACCACACGGCCGCATAGAGGCCGCCCAGCACAATCGCACCGAGGATCCCCCCCACCAGCCAGGCCTTCACCTGGAACATCAGCCAAGCCCCCAGCGTCTGATTGCTGAGCTTGAAACGGTGCTCGACCACGAAGCCGCCGTAGTAATTCAGCGGCAGGCCGACAAGAACGCTCCCGCCCAGCATCACGACCGCCGCAACCAAAAGCCCCAGCCATCGCGATCCATCCGGCAGGCCAAGCCACTCGGCCACGTCACGAGCAATCAGGCACCAGATGATCCAATACGCCAGGGAAATCGCCAGATCCGCCAGATGGATGCGACGATTGACGCGATTGTAAGCCTCGATCTCGGCCGGGTCGCGTTGGGGAATCGCCACCAGTGAAGCGTCGGTCAACGGTTGAGGTAGGGATTGATCACTCATGTCCAAAGGATAATCGCCGGCCATTGAATTGAGAAGGTGCCGATCCCCCGCCATCCGGCCCCCTTGTCGCCACCCCAGTCACATCGGCAAGCCGTCCCTCAGTAAACTCGCCCTGCGCTGGTGTGCGATTACCTCCGATGGTCGGCTTTCTTTTCCGCCTTTCCCCCCGCCGGGGCCGTGGCCGGACCGGGCATGAGTCTCTCGATCTCTCTGACCCGATCGCCGTACCGGCGTTCGATGTCCCGGCGAGTGGTCGCATGCATCTCCATCGGCTTCTCAGCACCCTTCATCAGGACGCGCACGATCTGCCCGGTGTCATCCACATAAACCTCATGGACAGGCGGAACAAGCCCTTCGCTCTGCTCGATCAGCGTTGCTTCCCTGCCGCCCGGCAGGGTCTTCCGGCCGGCGAGCCGGAACGTCTGCAGCGACAGCCCTCGCCGCGAGCTGTCGTACCACGAGAAGGCGTACAGATCGCTCTTCTTGAGATCCACGATCGACGGAAGAATGATGTCCCACGGCGCCGACGCGTAGGTTCGATCGACATCCAGTTCTTTCTGCGTGATCTGTGGTCCGATCGACTTGCCGATATAACCGACAAGCAGCTTGTTATCTTGCCGAATGCCGCTTTCGATATCCTGCGAGATCTCTCTTCGGCCGCCACCCTTGGGCGGCGGCGAAACCACGACCAGCCGGCTCTCCCACCTCTCGAAAGACAGGTTGGAGGTGACAAACATCTCCTGCTGCATCAGCGAGACACTGTCGTCCGGCCGGAAGAACCATGCATACTTGGCGGTCGTCACGCCTGTTCGGTGTTCGACCGTTCTCGGCTCCATCCGAATCTGGACGAATCCCGTCTCGATCCCCCCTTCAAGGCACCGCAAAAACATCTCGCGAGGCTCCCGGCAGACAACATCGAGCGACCCGGACCGTACCAGCTCAAGCAACGCGCTGCCCCTGCGCAGTGCGTCTCGAATCTGCTCCTCCTGAGCCTCCGATCTCAGCACCTCGAAACCGGCGACGATCTTCTCGAACAGCGCGGTTGCGACCTTCTCGTCGGATTGAGGCGTCGCAAAGACCAATGTGAAGTACTCCGAGGGTTTGAGGCGGATCATGGCCTGCTGGCGAATCATCGGCACGCCTCGCGAGGTCATCGTGGCCGTACAGCGCAGCACCTCGCGCGACCCGGCCGTCGACCTCTCCGTTTTTACGATGCTGATGTCCCGACATGTCTCATGCATTTCCCCGACGATCATCTCGCCCACTGACTCCGGGTCGACGGCTCGCTCCAGCTTGCTCTGTCGGACCCCCAGTGACCAGAGCGCATTCACGTTGACAAAGCGGACAATCTCGACCTCCTCACCCGTCTCCATGAATCGCTTCTCGCGGAGCGTCTCGCAATCGGCGGGCGGCGCCACGGCGAACCCGAAGCTTCCATCCACGTACCGCGGTCCCAGGGTCCCGGCGGGGGCTGAAGCAGTCTCAGCCGCGTCCTGTGCCACCACCCGCAAGAAGCCACTCAACAGGGCAACCGCGATCGCCCACTTGGCGGCATATCCCGGGTTCGTCTTCCTGCGTGACTCCATCATCACAATGACCTTCATCTCTTCCTCTGCACTGCGTGTCGTCACCGCCTTGCTCGCCTTTGGGAGGCCGGCGACTCATCTTCCTCGACGGACAAATCCACGCGCTCTCGCCAGTGGTGTCCGTCGGACGACACGGCGAGCAGTTCACCCTTGTCGTCGAAATACACGGATACCGGCGCGGGATCGTAGTCCACCATCAGCCGGACCGTCCAGGCCGGTTCCCTCAGCGATGAGCCGGGCAGAGGCGTCCTGCCGGCAGGCTGGACCACGCAGTACGCCGCACCGGCCGTAAATGTCTCAATGATGCTGACGACCAGGGGCCTTGGGTTCGCGTCCTGGGCAATCCTGGCGTACACCTTCATCAGTAGTGGGCCCGAAGCGAATGTCTCATCCACCTTGATGTTCTCGCTTCGCGATCCGCGGAATGCCATGACTTTGCGCATCACCTGTCGGCCTCCAGCATCACACTGTTCGGTCTGCTCGATAATCTTCTGTCCGGCCTGCGTCCGCTCAAACTCGTAGCTGTATTCCACGCCGCCTTCCCCCAGATGCCAGACTTCCGTCGCCGCCAGACGATCGTGCCCGAGCCATTCTGGTTCATAGATCCATTTGCTGGCCACTTCCCAGGGCCGCTCGCCATCCTCCATCGACCGACGGCAGGTTTCTGTCCAAATGCCCAGACTGATCGCCGGAGCCGCGACGTCAAATCGCTGCGTTTTGCCCGATCGAGGCCCGAGCAGGGACGACACGCCTTCCTTGCGGCAATCTTGGATCATCCTTCGCGCCGCGTCCATCGCTGATGCCGGATCGACCAGCTTATTGTAGGAATCCACCCGGGCCGTCGCTGCAATCGACTCGCACAACTGTCGCACCGATCCGCCGGCTTTGGCTTCATGCCGCCCTGCCATCAACAGGGCCGTATGCTCATCCGTTTCGACTGCAAGCAGGTGGAGCGTCGGCTCCTGCCCCGGAACGAGCGCGAGAGTGGCCCGCGCCGCCTCGCGACCAGTCGCGTCAAACGTCTCCACCGGGTCGCGCAGCCTGACCTCCTGCAAGATCGACATGGCCCGGTCCTCCACCAAGTCGGCCACCTTGCGTTCGCCGATCAGGGGCACGCGAAACAGCTCGAGGTACCACCCTGCCTCAGTACCGCCGCCCATCAGTCGAAGGCGTGGAACATTGGGATCCACAGGACCGATAAGTCGAGCCCCTCTCGGCAAGTCAAAAGAGATCCCTGCCGCAGTGATAGACGCCGACGGATCCGCATCCAGCGAAATGCCCGTCAACTCGATCGACCTGGCCACCTGATCCACTAGGGTCTCGTCTACCCTCCGCGGCGCAGAATTGGCTTGGAGTACCAGGCCGAGAACCTCCCCGCCGGGGCCTATGGCAACCCGTCCCAGGCAGAATGGCGACTGAACCGCCCTCGATCCCCGTCCTTTGGCCAGTGTCGCCGTCACACCCGGAAACGCCCCTACGGGCGCCGGCTCCGGTCCGCTTTCAAAGAGAACGTCCGCCCCCAAAGTTTTCGACATTGCCACGAGCGCACGAAAACCAGCCGAGGAGGCCAGCCCATCGGTGGTGGGAGGCCCCCGGAAGACAAAAAGCCTTGCCTGACGATCATCCGTCCCTGGAGCCTCGATCCCGATGACGGCGCCTGTTGGCCACAGATTCTTGTCTGCGGGCTGCCATCCAATGGGCAAACAGACGGATATCTGCCCATCTGGATACTGATTCCGCGGTCCAAGCTGAACCAATGTTGCCCGCTCCCGATAGAAGATCAGAGTCTGGGCGGCCGCCACGGTCAGCAAGAGAACGGCAATGGCGGCCACGAGGCTTCTTCGGGGCCGTCCAGGACGCTGAGCGGAGTAGACTTCGTACATGCTCCGGCATCTTAGCGCGGGCGGTCAACCATTGCAAATAAAGGGCTTCCGTCAGACGTGTGTGCGGTATTGACGCGGGCCTGAGCATGGCTTACATTCCATTGAGCAATGCCTCTGCCAAGGTGTTATTCAGCCACCGCCGCGGCTCGGCCTGGGGAAGGGGAAACCCTGTCTTCCTCGCCGGGAACCCTGTTCGCTGGACGGGAAAGGTACGCCAACCTGACGCGAAGTCACCCTTTCCATGACACGGTCGCCTGCTTATACGCCCTGGCAGCTAACCCTGACATCCTGGAGCATTGGCGATTTTGGACAAAGGAGGTTCACCCGTGCAGATCTCCGTAACGGGCCGCCACGTTGAGTTCACCGAATCCATGCGGCAGTACGCGGAAGAGAAACTGAGCAAGTTGGTGAGGTTCTATGATCGGATTGACAGAGTTGAGGTCGTGCTCGAACAGGAGCCGACCCAGCATCGACTGGAAGTCGTGATGCACGCCGATCACAAAACCACTTTCGTCGCCCAGGTTGAGGCCGGCGAGTACCACGAGGCCGTCGATCTGATTGTGGAGAAGCTGGAGCGGCAGCTCAAGAAACACAAGGAGATACATCGCAACCGCAAGCACCAGTCCTGAGCAGGGGCCGGGCTGGCGGGGCGGTCGGGTCCGCTGCCCGAGCCCACGTTTATACCCCCAAGGTGTACTAACATGAAACTGTCGGATTTCTTCGTGCCGGATGCGGTCATCCCAGAGCTTCAAGCTACCGACCGTAACGGCGTTATTCGCGAACTGATGGCTTCCCTGGCTGCAGCAACCGGTCTGGACGAGGCTCAGGCTGCGGCGATCAGCAAGGCAGTCATCGCTCGTGAGAATCAGGGCAGCACGGGTTTCGGGAAAGGCGTGGCCGTTCCCCACGTCAAACACCCGGCAGTGAAGAGAATCATGGCGACCATCGGACGGTCCAGCGCCGGCGTTGACTTCGCGGCACTTGATCGAGCTCCCGTATACATTGTCGTGCTCTTGCTGAGCCCCCCGGACAACCCCGATCAACACTTGGCGTCCATGGAGAACATCTTCAGACACCTCCAGAGGGACAACTTCCGGCGCTTTCTCCGGCAGGCGTCCACGAAGGAGGAAATCAACGATAACATTCGGGAGGCGGATGAGCTTCCCGGCGGATAAGCGGATGACTGCCCAAGAATCCACCCGCCCCGGCGGCGGACTGCGTACGATCCGGCGGCTTTTTATGAACGAGACGGCTGTGCCCGAAGCATCTCGGCGCGTAACGATCGAGAACTCCCTCGGGTTGCACATGCGCCCGACCATGCAGTTCGTCGATCTCGCGAACCAGTTCCGAGCCAGAGTCCTCGTCCGGAAGGGCAATCACGCGGTTGATGGGAAGAACCCGATGGAGATGATGCTTCTGGAGGCGGTCCGTGGCACCGAGTTGGACATCCAGGCCACAGGGGCGGATGCGGCGGACGCGGTAGAGGCACTGGCAGCCCTCGTGAAATCCGGCTTTGGCGAGCAGTAGTCGAGGCTGCCCGTACATCGGGTTGATCAGTCAAGGTTCGGCACGTGGCGCGTGAGAACAGACGGCTATGGAGATCAAGAAGGGAATCGGAGTCTCTCCGGGCGTCACCATCGCAAAGGCGGTGGTGCTGGACGCTGAGGAGTACCGAATTGCCCAGAAGACGGTCTCCGTCGACGACATCCCCGCCGAACTCGAGCGTCTTCGCAGCGGTTTTGACGCGTCCCTCACGGAGCTGCACAGCCTCCAGGAGGTGATGGCCCGGCAACTGGGGCCTGACATCGCGGCCATCTTCGATTTTCACTATGGCGTACTGAGCCAGGACCGCCTCTTCGAGCAAATCGCCTCTCTGATTACCCAGAAAAACTACTCTGCCGCGTATGCGGTCCGCGAGGTGCTCCGCGGCTACCAGCGCAGATTCCTGAATATGAAGGACCAGCTCCTGCGCGAGCGGGTTCGCGATGTGCATGACATCGAACGGCGGCTTCTCAGACACCTGTGCGGCCAGAGCGGCGAGGAACTGACTCTTCTAGGCGAGCCCTTCATTCTCGTTGCTCATGATCTAACCCCCTCGCAGGTCGCCAACTTGAGCCAGACCAAGGTGACCGGCGTTGCCATGGACGCGGGCGGCTTGACCAGTCACGCGGCCATTGTGGTCCGATCCATGGGCATCCCCGCCGTCATGGGTCTCAAGGACGTCTCCACACAGGTGTCCAAAAGCGACACCATCGTCCTGGACGGCACCAAGGGTCTCGTGGTCATTCGACCCGACACGGACATGCTCCAAGAGTATCGAGTCGAGGAGGAGCGCATCCACGCTCTGGCCAGCGACTTGATAGAGCTGCGCGACAAGCCGGCGGTGACTACTGACAACGTCAAGATCACCCTGCTGACCAACATCGAGTTCCCCTACGAAGCCAAGACCTGCCTGGAGAAAGGCGCCGAAGGGATCGGCCTGTATCGCACCGAATTCCTTTACCTCCGAAGCGAGGTCGAACCCACCGAGGAGGAACACTATGAGGCCTACCATTCCGTGATCCAGGCCGTCGGCGACCACCCGGTCACCATACGCACCCTGGACCTGGGGGCCGACAAGTACACCCAGTCACAGGCTCGCGAGCCCGAAAGAAACCCATTTCTGGGTCTGAGGTCGATCCGCTATTGCCTTCAGAACCTCGACCTGTTCAAGACCCAGCTCCGAGCGATCTTGCGGGCGTCCGTCGAGGGCGACGTCCGGATCATGTTTCCGCTAATATCGAGCCTGATGGAGCTCCGGCAGGCCAAGATCGTGCTCGGAGATGCCATGGAGGACCTGGAGGAGGCGGGTACCCCCTTCAGGCGGGACATCCCGGTTGGTATAATGGTTGAGACCCCTGCCGCGGCCCTGCAGATTAAGGAGCTGCTGCGGGAAGTGGACTTTATCAGCATCGGGACGAACGACCTGATCCAGTACACCCTGGCGGTCGACCGGGGCAACGAGCGGGTGGCCTCGCTCTATACGGCCAGCCATCCGGTCGTGCTGCGGCTGCTTCGGGACATCGTTCGGTCCGCCGAACGAACCGAGACTGCCTACAGTATGTGTGGTGAAATGGCCGGCGAGCCGATGTATACGTTGCTGCTGTTGGGCATCGGACTGCGGCAGTTTTCGATGGCCCCGAGCGACATTCCGGAGATCAAGAAGGTTATCCGGTCTGCCTCGATTGCCCACGCGGTCCGCGTGGCCAAGCGGGCACTCTCGTTCGACACCGATCGGCAGGTGAGCAACTACCTGCGGGACGAAACGAGGAAGATCTGGCCCGAATTCCTGTAATTCAGGCGGGCCGTACAAATAGAAGCTGATCCACCCTTTCGGGTGGTTGCACAGTACGCAGGCCGGCTCGCGCGTAGCGATGCCGGCGCAGCCAAGAGACGTTTGGAGTCA
>JAFGJR010000287.1 GCA_016928975.1 Sedimentisphaerales bacterium
CCAGTCACATCTCCTATCAGCACTGGGTCCATCATTGGATACGCGGCAAAGCCGCTGTCGGACGCGACTGATACACGAAGGATGAGGTCTGCGTCGTAGTCGCTGTAGGCGCGGTTGCCTGACGCATCGCCAATGTAGGCCACCACCTGGAGGCCACAGTCAGGCGCGACTTCTATGACCGCGCCGTTAATGTTCAGGTCCTCAAGCCGCAGAATGGCAGTGGATTTGTATGGCGCATCCGCCGGAATAGCAGCCTGGAGCCGCACAAGCTCATTCTCACCTGCTGCCAAAGCCACAGACCCACCAGCCGTCACAGATACCCGGCCAGGCATTATCAGATCGTAGTCGACTACCCAGTTACCCGCCAGTCCCGGCGCCGCAGAGGCCCCCGTGACAGTCAGCAATGTTGGATCGTACTCGAACACGAAGGACACCGCTTCAACATTGATGCCGTCATCGATTGTTATCGGGATACCGGAATCTGCCGCCGGGATATTCACGTCCTGGCCTGGGCCCCGCGTAACATCTGGCACGGATACTATCCTCCCCGTGCTGGACTCAACAGTCACGGTCGTTACGTAGTCGCCTCCCTCGACTCCATCTGCATCCCCGTCCAACAGGCGACCGCTAACATCCTTGAATCCATCAGGGCGGCTGACCAGCGTCACTGTGTATGTATCAGCCAACAATGGACCGCCAGTCTTCACGAAGGTCACCGTTGAAGTCTCTTCGTTGTAGACCAGTGAACCTGCTACTGGGCCGACGGTATCACCTACGACTGTCATATCCGCTGGCCCGTATGCGCTCGCTCCCGTGTCGTATAGGTTCAGCACCGCCGAGTCGGGCCCGCTTGTGAAATGCACGACGAAGCCACACGGACGAACTCCGACGGAGTCTACCCGCATTGGCGCAAGGATACCGTCCAGGGCCGGTTTCGGCGTTCTATCCTCATAGTGGAGCCCCCAGTGTCCCTCTACCTCCCCGTACTTCTGTTTCCACGGCTCGTCAAAAGCTTCGAATATGAAGTACTTGACATTCTGGGCTTCCGCGAGAGGCACAAAATCGACCAGGAACTGTGCCTGGTTCGCATCGCTCGGTACGGCCGGCCCGTGAACGTCGCCGGCGGAGGGCCAGCCCGTCTCCAGAATGACAACCTCCTTGTCTGGATAGGCCTGTTGGACCGCGTTGTACTTGTCGATGACGTATTGAGCCGCATCATCGATTGGGATGTCCTCCCAGTAGGGATGCACATGGATACCGATGAAATCCACCGCATTGGCCAGGTTGGGATGGTCCACCCAGATACTCCACGGCTCGCCGGTCGTTACGGGGACCTCCGTGGCAGCATCCACTTGGCCGATCAGATCGATCAACTCCTGCTCAGTGACATGGTTGAACAGCAGCGACTCACTGCCCACGATGAGTGCTTGGGTAGTGTCATAGCCCTCGCTCGCCAGGGCGATCAGGTCGGACACCGTCTGTTGATCCCATGTTGGGTCTCCCGATATCCAGCCTCCAGCGTAACAGCCAACCCCATACTGATCGCAGATTCTGGGTATCTCGCCCAGGACGTTGTCGATGCCGTAAGTTCTCGCCGCACTTGCCATTCCAGCGATGATGGAGATGTCCTGCTCGACCTGCTCTTCCGTGGGGAAGATGCCCAGTTCAGGGCTTTGCCCCTCCCGGAACGGCCCATAGCAAACCCCGTACAGTGGCGGCCCTTCCGCAGCGACAATCACCGTTGATGCCTCGACCACGCCGGGGTCGTCCTCAACATGACCGACGTTGTCTCTGGCTACGCTACGGAACCCGTAGCTGTGGCCAACCTCGCCCGTGAATGCCGCCGAGGTCTCGGCGGTACCCGCCAGCCAGATTTCCCAGGGCCCCTCGTCATCGGAAACGTAGATCGTGTACGTGGCGATGCCCGAGCCGTTCTCGTCGTCCTGCCCCGCCCAGCTCACGATCGTCCCCGATGCCATCTCACCCGGGAGTGCCTGCACGCTGCTCGTCGGCTTGCCTGCGTCGATGGTATTGACCCAGGGCCCTTCTTTCGGTGCAGGGTGGTTGTAGAGATCGCCCGCGTGATCGAACTCAACGAACGCCTGATTGGCGATCTGCGTCCCCGTGGCAAGCCCGTCTTTGGGCCGGACCGTGAAATCCACCCACCCGATCTCCTCACCGCTTTCGGTGATCGGAGGCAGGAAGCCTGCCATCGGATCGTCCGGCGTCTGCCGCGTTATGGGATCGAGCGTCCGGAACCGCCACGTTGCGAGCCCTGTGTCAGGATCGAAGGTGCCTTCCACATTGACGATCCAATCCATATCCGGACGTGTGTCCACATCCACGTTGAAATACTGGCAAGGCTCAAGGTCCACATTCCACTGGAGGAATCCCACCTCCTCGAAACGAAAGCTCCCCCAGTCCAGGCTCTCGTCAAGCTGATCCTCCACCAGAACGTCGTAGGCCGGTGCAGTCGCATCCTCCTTGTTCCAGAAGTCCACCCGATAGTAGAACTCCTGATCTCCCGTCACAAACCGCTGACGTGCTTCGACAGAAGTGGCATCAACATCATAGCCAGCAGGACCATACTTGTCCTCGGGCGTAGTCGCCCCAACAGCAATGACCTCGAGGCTACTTTCATAGTCACCCTCTTGGATAGAGAACTCCTCTTCTATATCCTTCAGGTCTTCGTACAAGCTATCTAGGTCAATAGCTGCATCGAATAGCTCATTGACAAGCTCCCCAAACTTGAACGCAAAATCCTTGATGAACTCTCCGAGTGTTACAGGCTCATATAGTACACTCTCGTAATGCTCCTCGTAGACACGTTGTGCCTCGGCCTTTGCTGCGTCTGGATCTTCCCCTGATAGTAGCATGCCAACTTCTGCGAAACACGCATCCATGATACCTTTTCCGCCCTTCAAGGTCATTGTCAGCGACCCTTCCTGGGCAGTGCGGTATCCAAATCGAAAGCTCTTTCTGGTCTCAGGTGGGATTTTCCTGATCAGCCACCCCAAGAGACCTCCACCGCCGTCGTCGCCAGCCTGGACTGCCGACTCAGGCAACCTGCTTTCGAAAGATGCTGTGTACGAGCTTGGCGAGTTCTGTTCCCGCGCAGACTCATTCTCTGTCACCGTTAGGAGAACGTAAACATCGGTTGCATTCGTATTGGCGTGATTAGCCACGAGACAGTCGTAGTTTGTAGCTCGTCCGGATCTGACCACTGTCCTTCCAACAATCTCAAGAGACAGCTCCTCTGCGCAGCCAGTCTCAACCACAAATGGTTTTGCGGAAGTGGTCGTCTGTCCATCAGGGTTGGTCAAGATCAACTTCCATTCGCCGGGTTGCTGATCGGTCAGGTCGAATGTCGCCGTAAGCCCGAGGCCTCTGTCATCAGCCCAAACACTCTGGGCGACGATATCCTCATAGCCCGATCGGACCAGTGATACGGTAGCGTTCTCGTCCAGCCAGCCGCCTTTGATTTCGACCGTCACGAAACCTGTGTTTCCGCCCTTCTCGGGCGACACGCTGTAGATCGTGGGCAGATAACCCGGAGGCGGTTCGCCCGTGGCCTCGATGTCGGCCTTGAGCATCACATCGCGTGACTGGTCCTCGGCCCACTGGTCACCGACCCAGATCATGGCTGAATCGAGGAACTCCACGATGTACGTGCCAGGGGCGGGGTTGGGAATCTCTATCGATGTTCCTGTCCCTTGAGCACTCACCCAATGTTGGGAGCTACCATATTGCCCCCGGTAGATATCGAAGTGGCTCCACATCCCCATCGCTTCGGCCTGGAGATACAGCGTCTCCTGTCCCGGCGGCACCTCCACCTGGTACCAGACGGAGCCATAGCTCGCGAAGACTGTGCCGACGACCCACTCCCCCAGTGGCAACTCAGGCAGAGCGGTCCACACAGTGATGTGCCCCTCACCGCCTCTTTGTGCCGTCACCTCAACCGTATAAGAACCGGGTTCAGGATCAACGACATGTAGCATAAGATCGTGCGAGCCGCTCGTCGCAGCGATCTCTTTCCTGCCTCGAAGAAGCGACAGCTCGCTCGCCCAACTGTCGCCGTAGCTAATGAGCGTCGTCTTCTGCAACGTGACAAAGAGGTTCTGGGTATCGGGGACTTCGATGGGGTACTCCCTGGTCTCATCCTTGTACAGGTCCTGGTCCGGATATGAATACAGGGCACCGTCCGCCAATTCTCTGACATCAAGGGCCTCTTCGGTCGTCTCCTCATGGCCATCGGCCCAAGCTACGCACACGTCGTATAAGCCCAGCGAGGCAGCACTCAAATCGAAGTGGGCAATGATCACATTCGCAGACGAAAGAACCACCGTCTCGGCTGACGTCCTCTGGCCGCCCGCGTCCTGCACCGTAACCTCCATGCCAGTGTCAAAACCACCACCCAGGATGTGGACTATGGCCCTGTCCGACCGCGAAATCCTGCCTGGGTAGACGTCCACCACATACCGTTCTTGCTTAGGTACAAAGAACAGATAGGAGTCGTGAGCTTCGCCAACAAGGACAAATTCTCCGCTCACGGACACAGGCCCCCCAAAAAAAGAGAGTCCGTCGGCATCCGATGGCTCCAACTTGGCGTACTCCGTCCAATACGTACCGCTACGCCTGAATAGGTAGGCTGAGCCAGAGTTCTGTCCGTTATCGTCGTCCTGTATCGCTCCGACAACGGCATAGTCGCCATCGATGCAGACGGAGTACCCAAAGAAGTCTCCCTGGGCTCCGTATGGGGCCAGCAGCTTCTCTTGCTGCGTCCAGTCTATGCCATCGCGTTTGAAGACATACGCTGCCCCCGCGCAGCCCCCTTTGTCAGAATCTTGGGCAACCCCAACAAGAGCATATTCGCCATCGATCGACACAGCGTCCGGCCAAATGATTGTGGTCTGGTGCGAGGGTATGTCCAGCTTCGCTTCCTCGGTCCACACTGTTCCATTGCGCCGGAATATGCAAGGTCCCAGCCGGTCCGCCCCGATCAGAGCGTAATCCCCACTCACGGACACAGAGTGGCCGAATTCGTTATAATATTCGACATCTGAAGGCAGCAATGTGGTTTGCTGGGTCCAATCTGAGCCATCACGCCCGAAGACGTACGCCGCGCCAGACGAATAGCCATTCTCAACGCCTGGTGCACCGACGACGGCATAGGCACCATCAATAGCCACTGAAGCGCCAAACTCGTCCCCGCCGGCCCCATCTGAGGCAGCAAGCTTGGCCTCTTGAACCCAGCCTGTGTTGTCGCGTTTGAATATGTATGCCGCGCCAAGGCTGCTTCCAGATGCACCTGGTGCTCCAACGATAATGTGGTCGCCACTAATATCGACGGACCATCCGAACTGATCAAGCTCGGCACAATCTGAGGCATATAGCTTTGCCTCCTCGACCCATCTGGTACCGTTTCGTCTGAACACGTAAGCGGCGCCGGCACGGACACCTTTATCATTGTCCCACCGGTCCCCGACAACAGCATAATCGCCATCGATGGATACATTAGAGCCAATAGTACTACCGGATGGCGTAAGCGTAGCCACTTGGTGG
The DNA here is from genome assembly GCA_016928975.1 of Sedimentisphaerales bacterium. Next base: position 5,563 of record JAFGJR010000287.1, read on the forward strand.
TACGACTCGGCAGAGGATGCAAGATGGGACAAGGCGGAGGTGGCGGGGGCTGCGTCCTGGTGGACATAGCCGAGCAGATGCCCCGCTTCATGAGCGATGATGCAGGTCAACTTGTCAGCCAACGACGCCAAGTCAGGCAACTCACGCCCGAGACGCTCGCCGAAGACAAACGCCTCGTCAGCCAGGTCGGTGTTCCTCACATCCACCTGCTCCGCCAACCCAAGGAATGATCCATATTGATCAAAGGCCGAGTCATCCCCACCGATGTAGATGGTGGAGTACTCAGATCCCTCAGAGGGCTGTTGCGTTGCGAAGATAACGCCGGAACCGGCAAAGATATCCTGGAGGTTCAATAGGACTTGATCGATGATGACCTGTTCTTGTCCGGCCAGTTCGCCCACGGGCTGGAAGGCAGGGACATCGAAGGGACCGATGGTCACAGGACCGTTGTAGACAGCGTCTTGCTCGCCGTCGAAATCGAGGTAAACGATCTGGCCTTGCCAGTTGGAGATGTCCGGGTCAAGCAGCACGAGCCCCGGCAGATCGGGCGCTACAAGGCTTGTGGTGGTCGATGAAGCTCCGCCTTCAGCCAAGGTGATGGGCTGTTCTTCCTCTCCGTATGTTGCCTGACATAAAGGACTTACAGAGTCACAATCGCCGTTCGGGGGCCCGCGGGCCTCGATTGGGAACCCATCAGAACCTGTCATGCCATCCTGCTGGTCCGAGACGATCAGGCCAGCAGGTTCATCCTCAATCGGAGCAGTCAACCCGTAGGACTCGGTCGCAATCTGAACGGCGGATTCAACCTGCCCCAACGGCGTTGCCACAAAAGTCAGCGCCGCTACATCATCCACTTTGGCAGCCCGCACGGCGTCATCAAGGGGCTGCCTGCCGGGACCTGCATCTTCCGTGTCAGCAAGCGATGGACCATCGGACATGTCGGCCTGCGGCGAATCTGGCTCGCCCGTGGACACAAGGTAGGTCAAGACGAGGGAGCAATCATTCTCCTGGACCACTTCCTGCCCTTGATTCAGATCAACGACGATAGCCTGTTCGCCCGGCGATGACTGGAGGGGATTCAAGAGGTCGGTGCCGATCAGATCTGCACTGAGAAGCAGTCTCGGCTCAAGCTGCTCCAGGAGAGGTGGTCCAGGAGCCTGCACCATCCCCCTCGCCCCTTTTATTCCTCTCACTCGACCCAGCAGATCCATCTGCTCTCCGTTCACCCAGACATGTCAATGCGGTGGTCCATGTGCAGCAGACGTCGTACAGTACCAGCGTTGTTCTGCTGCACGATCCACATGCCTCGCACTGTCACCTCATACGGCACAGTGCCATCGGCGGTTAATGATCGCCTTGTAGCCCCGTCTGTTCACTGTGTCAATATGCAAAACTACGTATTCCGCAACTTTTCTTTCATAATGCCAGCCACGTCTCCCCGAGCATTTCTCGGGTAAATCGTGCACTTGCCTCTGATGCCACCCTGACAGTCCTCATAAATGAGGACATGAGAGCCGTGGCACCTACTGCCCACAATCGCGAACACTGGAGATACTCTGAACGTGGGACAAAGGGCTTGGTGGTCCGTGTGTCAATAGGTGGTGCCTGCATGCCCGAGACTGTGTCGGCGTGAATTCACCACCCAGCCACCCCACCATCGGACACACACCTTGTGGACATATGTCCACATTCCCCATCCGAGTGTCTCCCACGAAGCCAACTGTATGCTCGACCTCTCATCCGCATTTCGTATCCCCGCAGTAGTCGCAGACGGCACAGTTCGCTTCCCGCCGCATGGGCCGGCCACATTCCTCGCAGATCTGCCGGAACGGCGAGGTGGTCTCAGTGTCAGCAGCCCCCATGGCCTCCTTCAAGGCCCGAGCGATGGCATCAGGGCAGGAGAGGACATCGATCTCCTTGTTGGTCTTGCGAGCCACAGCTGCCGACAGGCACCGAATACCGGAGAGCTGATCGATCATGACGCCCGGATCGGCCCCCACCAGTCCCAACTCTTGAATCCCTTTGCAGGATCTCCGGAATCGATCACGGTCCAGCCCGTGGCGCCGGAGCCGAGACTGCCGTCGAAGTCGCCAACCAGACTGTTGTATGCCCCGGGCGCACCTTTGTACGCCGGCGCCAGATTGGCTTCAACGTAGGTATCCGGCCGAATGATGATGCGATGACCACCCCTGTCGTCGGGCACTGAGTCCAGCGCCTTTTGAATCGTATGGAAGGCGGCTCTCCAGCTCCGTCCGTTCGAGTTGTCGCCCTGTTTCGAGACGTAGAGCGTCGCCCCGCGTCCAGCGTCACGCGCAACAGCGGACGATCCTTCCTGCGCAACACAAATCGGGAGACTGCCTGCGAGCAATATCAACAGTACGACGGCCTTTGCATCCAACGTAGAACTCATCGATCACTCCCACTGCAACGAACCAGGGAATATCGCGCTCGCAGAGCACCCGGACGTGCTCGATGCGATATATCGACAGTTATGCACCTATCCCAACCGATACACTCCAATCACGGACGTCTCCCGTTGCTACGGCTCAGGAGGCAGTACACGTTGCTGATTCTACCACGCGCCAAGGACTTCTTCAAACCGCCGCCAGGCGCCATGCCGGCGTCCGCAATGACCTCCCACAGACGAGCGGACTTCCTGTTGCGACGACAGCAAGACCCGCAAGAAGGTTCCATGCACGGTGTGCACGAGATTGACGTGGCGACCGGATGTGTTCCTCTGTATCATGGCACGTTCACCGAAGGCTTCTTTGAGGAGAATGAAAGTGAATGTGCGACCGACAGTGTTGCTGAGTCTGCTCGGGTGTTTCTGCGGCACGGCGGCCCGAGCGCAGGCACCTGACTGGGAGAATGAACAAGTCATTGGCATCAACAAGGAGCCGGGACGAGCGACGGGTCTGTCGTTTCCGGATGTGAAGTCGGCCGTCGATGCCTATGCAATGAGGACCGCAGGGGACGCATTGAAGAAATGGCGGAACGGCCCGTTCTACCAGTCCCTCAATGGACGGTGGCGGTTCCATTGGGTCAAGTCGCCTGACGAACGTCCCATCGACTTCTACAAGAGCGACTTCGACGTGAGCGGATGGGACGAGATCCCTGTCCCGTCCAATTGGGAGATCGAGGGCTACGGCACGCCAATCTACTCGAACGTGCGTTATCCTCACGTCCGTCAGCCGCCGAAGATCATCGGCCAGGTGCCCCCAGACTTCACGGCCGCGCAGGCGCCGAACCCCGTGGGCAGCTACCGCACCGTATTCACCGTCCCGCGGAGCTGGGAGGGCCGGGAGGTCTTTCTCCACTTTGATGGGGTGGCCTCGGCCTTCTACCTGTGGATCAACGGCCGGAACGTCGGCTACAGTCAGGGCAGCCGCACGCCGGCCGAATTCAGGATCACCCAGTACCTCCAGCCCGGGCAGAACATCCTTGCGGCCGAAGTCTATCGGTGGTCCGACGGCAGCTACCTCGAAGATCAGGATTTCTGGCGCCTCAGCGGCATTTTCCGCGACGTTTATCTATTCAGCACTCCGGCCGTGCAGCTACGCGATCTGTTCGTCCTCAGCGATCTGGACGCCCAGTACAAGGATGCCCGGATCAACATTGTCGCCAGGGTGCGCAATCTCTCGCAGGATCAGGCGAAGCGCCGGGTCCGGGCGATCCTCGTGGACGCGAAGGGACTTGAGACGACCCTGGGACAGCCCGAGCTGGCCACGGTGGAACCGGGCGGGGAAGCGGAGTTGAAGATCGCCGGCGAGGTGAAGAATCCGCTCAAGTGGACGTCCGAGACGCCGAATCTCTACGCCGTGGTGCTTGAACTGCTCGATATCGACGGAAAGGCGACCGAGGTCAAGGCCTGTCGGTTCGGCTTTCGCAAGGTCGAGTTGAGGGACCGCCAGTTCCTCGTCAACGGCGTCTCGATCAAATTCAAGGGTGTCAACCGTCACGAACACGACCCGGACCGCGGTCAGGCGTTGGAGATCGGCTCGATGATTCGTGACATCGAACTGATGAAGCGGAATAACGTCAACACCGTGCGCACCTGCCATTACCCGGATCATCCGGTCTGGTACGACTTGTGCGACCTGTACGGCATCTACATCATTGACGAGGCAAACGTCGAATCGCACGGCATGGGCTACGGGCGGGACACACTGGCGGCCGTGCCGAGCTGGGAGACCGCCCACGTGGACCGCGAAGTGCGCATGGTGCAGCGCGACAAGAACCACCCGTGCGTGGTGATCTGGTCGTTGGGCAATGAGGCCGGCGGCGGGCCCAATTTCGAAGCGGCAGCCAAGGCAGTTCGCGGTCTCGACACGTCGCGCCCCATCCACTACGAACGCATGAACTCCGTGGCGGATATCGACAGCACGATGTACCCGTCCGTGGATGCGCTGATCGGGCAGGGACGCCGTGACTCGGCCAAGCCCTTTCTCATGTGCGAGTATGCGCACGCCATGGGCAACGCCATCGGAAACCTCCAGGAGTATTGGGACGCGATCGAGGACTATCCGCGTCTGATCGGCGGATGCATTTGGGACTGGGTCGATCAAGGCCTCCGTAAGTACACCGGTCAGACGAACGCCGATGGCTCAAAACAGTGGTTCTTCGCCTACGGCGGCGACTACGGGGACCGCCCCAACGACAACAACTTCTGTTGCAACGGCATTGTGACTCCGGACCGAACTGTCACGGCCAAGCTGCGAGAGGTCAAGAAGGTCTATCAGTACGTCGGCTTTGCTCTGGGCAAGGTCACACCTGATGCCGTGGCGGTCGAACTCACCAACAAGTACTTCTTCACAGACCTGAACCGTTTCGTGCTCCAGTGGGAACTCGTCGAGGATGGCCGCGTCGTCAAGAGGGGCGACAGAGCGATGGGAAGCACCGGACCAAAACAGACTTTGAGTCTTGTCCTGCCGGCAGGTCAACCGGCGCTCAAACCGGGCGCCGAATACTTCCTGAACGTCAGCCTGACGCAGAAGCAGGACGAGTTATACGCCCCAGCCGGTCACGTCGTGGCCTGCGAGCAGTTGAAGCTGCCCTACGCCGTGCCGGACGCGCCGTGGGTCGGTCTGGACCGCCTGCCCGCGCTGAGTCTGGCCGATGAGGGGGACACCATCACAGTCGCAGGCCCCAGCTTCAAGGCGGTCTTTGGCCGCTCGGCCGGAACGCTGGTCTCGCTCGTCTACGACGGCATCGAGGTTCTATCCGACGGTGGCGGTCCCAGGCTGAATCTGTATCGTGCCCCGGTGGACAATGACAACTGGCTGCGACGCGACATTGGGCGGACGGGACTGAATCGCTTGTCCTATTCGACGAAGAACGTCGCCGTAGAGCGGCTGACTCCCACCATCATTCACGTTCGTTGCACCGTTGACTGTGCCGGTCGCTCAGGCAGCGGAATGATTCATACGGCCACGTTCACGGTATTCGGCGACGGATCAATCGATGTGAGTAGCCAAGCTGAGCCGTACGGTGATCTCACAGTCCTGCCGAAACTCGGTGTGAGTCTTGTGCTGCCCAGGGCGTTCGAGACCCTCTCCTGGTTAGGCAGAGGGCCCCACGAGAGCTACGTGGACCGCAAGCGCAGCGCCGATGTCAGGCTCTATCGCGGCAACGTTGCCGAGCAGCATGAGTTATACGTCCGGCCGCAGGAGAACGGCAACAAGACGGATGTTCGCTGGGCCGCCCTGACGGACGCGACAGGCAAGGGTCTTCTGGTCGTCACCGATGGCACGTATTCCATCAGCGCCCACCACAACACCGCAGACGACTACGACCAGGCCAGGCACATCGACAAGGTCGTGCCGCGGCAGGAGGTTTACCTCTGTATCGATGCCGCTCACACCGGGCTCGGCGGCGCCAGTTGCGGGCCACGACCTCTCAACAAGTACATCCTCAACGCTCGGTCGATGCGCTTCCGCTATTCCCTGCGTCCGGCGACAACGGACGTCGCCACGAGCGCGAGGATCCGACTGCCCGACCTCGACGCCCCGTCGGTGGTCCGGGACAAGGGCGGAATGGTGCGTATTGAATCGGCGGTGCCGGGCGCCGTGGAATACCGCCTCAACGGGCAAGCGTGGAGGAACTACGAGGCGCCCTTCGAGTGCACTGAAAAGAGCGTCGTCGAGGCGAGAGTCAGCCTGAGCGCAGGTCTGCTCAGCAACACGGCCCGGGTCGAGCTGGAGAAGATCGTACCGCTGCAAGAGTTGGACAAATCGATATGGAAAGTCGTGTATATCGACAGCTTTGAGCCGGGCGAGGGCGACGCCCGCCACGCCATCGATGACGACCCCGCGACCTTCTGGCATACGAACTGGTCCTCCACGCGGGAGAGACTGCCCCACGAAATCCAGATCGACCTGGGCAGGGCCGTCAAGCTGCTCGGTTTTACCCAGTTGCCGCGTCAGGACATGTCCCACGGCCGCATCCGAGAGTACAAATTCTACGTGAGCCCGGATGGCAAGGACTGGGGCTCCGCTGTCGCCGAGGGACGCTTCCCGAATAGCGACAGCCTCCAGACGGTACGGTGGGACCAACCTGTGACCGGCCGTTACATTCGTTTGGCGGCACTGAGCGAATGGTCGGGCGAATACTACACGACCGTCGCCGAACTCGATGTCATGGCAGGCAGGTAGTCGTGCAAGGTGACGCCTTCGGGCATGATCTGGTCCACCTGACCTTGCCGGGCCACGTGATAGCCGGCGTCTGAAGGTTGCCGGGGCGTCGTTGAGCATGTGCGGAATCCAGGCAGACGCGCGGACACGTAGGTCTGGCGAGGCGGCAACGTGCTGGCCCAAGTTACGCAGTTCTGAGGATGAAGGGGGGTTTTGGGTGGCGCCAGGGGCGGTTTTCGCCAAGAGTCTTCACTACATTTGTACAAGCTCATCCATGCGGCGGAGCCGGCGCGGCAAGGTCGGACCCTGCCGATAAACGAGCAATTCCCCTGACTGCTGCCGGTGCGATGTGGTCTTCCCAGATGCCCCATACCTCCCAAGTTTGGCTTTGTTTGTACAACGGGCCGTCCGTCGCCTCGTAGCGTGGGTCGCGCCCACCGGTTGCCTGGCGGGCAAATTGGCTTTGTTTCGCACGCTCGGCTCCGCGGTGGGAATCGCTGCCGGTGCGATGTGGTTTCCCCCAAATGTCCCAGTCCTCCCAGATTTGGCTTTGTTTCGCACGACCTGCCATCCACCGCTTCGCAGGGCCCTGCCCTTCGGCTGCTTGGCAGGGCAAATTGGCTTTGTTTCG
>JAFGJR010000055.1 GCA_016928975.1 Sedimentisphaerales bacterium
CAACAGCATGCCGAGGTTCCGGTAGACGGAGGCAATTGCGGGGTCCTGCAGCCCTGCCTTCCTGTGGTAGTCGATGGCGCGGTGAAAGACCCCCACGGCATCCTCCAGCTTGTCCTGTTCCACCCGCATCTTGCCGATCTCGTTGTAGGCATCAATAGACAGCGAGGGGTCCAGCTCAATGGCCTGTTCATACTGCGCGATGCTCCGCTCCCATTCTTCGAGGCCGCGACGCCGCATTGCAGCACTTGGATCATAGGGCTCGCCGCGTGGAAGCTCCCAGGCATGCCGCAGGTCGCGCCGACCCTGGTTCTGCAAGGAACGGGCCCTGTCACGATACCTACGAGCGAGGATCGCCTTCGAGCCTTGTCGCAAGGCCCCGGCGAGCATGTCCTCCACCGGTGCATAATCGTCCGTCAGGATGATGCCGCCGCAGGCATCTCGCAGGCGCTCCCTCTGCGACGCATTCAGGACTTCGAAACTCAGGTACTGGTCGCGCTTGCGAAGAGCAGCCTGCACGTCGAGCCCGCGTTTGGCGGCGACGACGACAATGCTGTTTCGCGGCGAAGGCAGCCCTCCCTCGCCGGGCGTCACTACATGGAGACTCGGAAAGGTCTGCTCGAGCGTGCAGATGACGGCGCCGAGGAGCCGACCATCCTCGCGCGTGTCGATCAGATTGACCATGTACACGCCGTCATCCACGAGCAGACGCGAGACCCTGTCGTTGAACTCCCTGGTCATCAGAGGAAACGGTACGGCATAGTCGTGGAAGGTGTCTTCGTAGATGACGTCATACCGTCGTGCGCCCTTGCCCGCGCGCTCGCTCCTCAAGAGCCCGTCCACGTAGACGCGTGCGTCCATGCAGATCGTTTCGATGGAGCTGCTGCGCTCCAGGCCGAGCGCTTCCGCCGCCCGGACCAGACCGGGATCGGGCTCGACGACCTCCACGACGCTGCCGGGCCAGAGGGCCTTGAGATACAGCGGGAGAACGTACCCGCTCCCGCCGATAACCATCATGGCGGGCTTGCCGCGGTCGGCAATCAGGGCCTGCGTCAGTCCGGCACAGACCTTCGTGGAGAAGTACTGGAGACTGGTCATATCGCCCATGACAGCTTCGTTACGTGTGAGCCCATCCTGGATGAGCTCGCGTCTATCGGGCCGCTTGGAGGTCTGTCTCACTGCGACGTAGCCGTACGGCGTGCGGCCGGCGTACAGAATGTTCGGGTCGAACGGCTCTCTCAGCAGTGCGGCCATGACGGTCCCCTGCGCCCATTTGGCCGGCGTCATCCCCATCGTCGCCAGGGCCATGAAGACCATTGCCCACAGATACAGCGCCCAGCAACTGACCCAGTACAGTACCGCTGCCATCAACATGGCTGCCCCAAGGAGCCACAGCACGGCCGTATTGCCGGTCGCAGGGATCAGGAGGAATCCGCCCAGAACGATTGCGGCAATCGCCCCGGCCGCACTCCAGGCATAGACGGTGCCAACCACCCGCCCCACCTCGCCGGACGAAGCAAAGGGAATTGCGACCGCCTCAGGAGTCGTCCCCACATCGCCCGCCTGAGATCCCGCTACCATGCCTTTCTCCATCGCCGTTTTTGCGGCGACGGGAATGATCGCCCCCATCAGGCAGGAGGGAAACAGGAACACGAGGGAGGTGTGAATGAACACATGCATCGGCCAACTCAGCCGCCAGAGGCCCAGCCACTCGCCCGCCAGGTTGTTCACAATCACAATGGTCACACATGCGGCAGAGGACAAGCCGAACAGGACCGAGAGGGTGCGGCGAGAGTGATAGCGCGCTGCCATGCGCCCACCAAGGTAGTTGCCGGCCGCGACACCCACGAGCACAGTAGCGATGACTGCCGTCCACGTGTAGAGCGAGGACCCCAGATGTCGTGCCACCAGCCGGAATCCGGTCAGCATAAGGAGCCCCAGGCACCCGCTGGAAAAGAAGACAGTCACACTCGGCACGACCATCCGCAACGACCCCCTGAACCTACTCATATTGCCTATTCCTCAACAATCAGCAAGCAGGCCAAGAAGATAGCAGGGACTCCGCGTGCAGGCAAGCGGATTCCAGCACGCACGATGGAGTTGGATCAGTAGTCCAGGTACCGCATGCCGCCGTTGTCGGCACCGGGCCAGTCGAGGCGGATGGTGCCTGTAGCCGGCTGGTAGATCCACCCGTAGCCCCCCGTGGCCTCAGTGGGAAATCCCTCGGCGTTGCCGATGATGCGAAGCGTCTCCAAGCCATTGAAGGGATTCGAAGGCACTTTCCGCAGGTAGTTCTGCTCAATGATCAACTGAAGGCGAAAGTTGTCTTCCGTCGGCTGGACGCTGCGATCGTTTCCCGGGTACCCGGGAGCCGTGTCGTTGTGATGCACGGCATGGAACTTGATCGCCTCACGAAGAACCCGGAGATTGTCTCTGGCCGCCGCTTCCTTGGCATCTGCGGCGTTGTTGTGTAGATAGGGTATAGACAGGGCGGCCAGGATCCCGATGATAGCCGCGACAATCATCAACTCAGCTATGGAGAACGCACTTCGCATTGCCTGTCGTCCCGGACGATGCCCTGCCGATGAGCATGCTCCCGGATAGTCGATGCTCTCCTGTGTTATCGGCTGGTCATCCCATGCACTTGACTCATGGATCCTCGTTATAGGACCCTCCACCAGAGAACATGCAAGAACCCTGTCTCCTGCTATGGAGAAGAACCCCTGCATTTCGCAGGCTGCACCCGTTGCTATCTGGCATCGACCCATGATGCACTGGAAGATCGATTCTGGATGTGAAGGGAGGAGCAATCCCGCGTGAGCGATCTCCAGACATAGACTGATCAGCCGCTCTGCACCAACTGCGAAAACCTGCCCGAAACCCACGATCAGTCTGCTCGGCCAGCGGACCGGAGAGCTTCACCTGGCTCTGGCGTCTCTTATCCGGACTCCCGACCTTGCGCCTGAGCCCTTCTCCCTGCTCTATCAGGGGTCGCTGTATCAATCGATTCGCGGCCTGGTCCTGCAGGTCTTCAGTGATCTGGACGCCAATCTGCGTTCTCTGGAGTCGGCGACGGCGGAGGCGGTCCGCAGCGTGCTCGCGGAACGGAAGACGATCTTGAAGCGTGTGCATCGGATCATGGACCGCAAGATCACCGCCATGAAGATACGCACACGTGGCGACTACCATCTCGGCCACGTCCTTTACACCGGCAAGGATTTCGTTATCATTGGTTTTGAAGGTGAGCCGAACCGTCCCATTATGGACCGGCGTCTGAAGAAACCGGGGCTATAAGTTGAACAACCGCCCCGATGGGCTGATGATAGCCATCCGCGGTGTCGAGCAGGTGCTCAGACGATCTACGATCTGCAATTTGTGATCTCACGAACAGAATGCTGAGCCTCCGATCGTCGACCGTGGATCATAATTCGAGAATCCCGAGGGTTTCATGACACAGCAGAGCCAAGTTCTGACGAACTTCAGCCTCTTGACGGATCACGACATCTACCTGTTCAAACAGGGAAATCACTTTCGTCTCTACAACAAGCTTGGCGCCCACGTGGTCGAGGTGGGCGGAGTCGCAGGCACGCACTTCGCCGTCTGGGCGCCTTGTGCAGCCCGGGTCTGCGTCGTCGGCGACTTCAACGGGTGGGACACGCAGTCCCATCCACTGTCCGTACGCAGGGACGGCTCCGGAATCTGGGAGGGTTTCATCCCGCAGATCGGCAAAGGCTCTCTCTACAAGTATCATATCGTCTCCAGCCACAACGGCTACACCGTCAACAAAGGCGACCCGTTTGCCTTCTTCTGGGAGCTGCCGCCCAACACGGCCTCGGTGGTTTGGGACCTGGGCTACGAGTGGGGCGACGACCGGTGGCTCACCCGGCGTGCCGAGCGTAACTCGATGAATGGGCCGATCACCATCTACGAGGTTCACCTGGGCTCGTGGCGCCGCGATCCCGCCGAGCCGGACCGCCTGCTGAGCTACGGGGAGATCGCCGGCCCGCTGGCCGAATACGTCAAGCGGATGGGCTTCACTCACGTCGAATTCATGCCAGTGATGGAGCATCCGTTCTACGCCTCGTGGGGCTACCAGACGGTCGGCTATTTCGCCCCCAGCCGCCGCTATGGATCCTGCCAGGACCTGATGAGCCTGATCGACCACTTGCACAAGAACGACATTGGCGTAATTCTGGACTGGGTTCCTTCCCATTTTCCGACCGACGAGTACGGCCTGGGATACTTCGACGGCACGCACCTCTACGAGCACGCGGATCCGCGCCTCGGCTTCCATCCGGATTGGAAGAGCGCCGTGTTCAATTATGGCCGGCACGAGGTTCGCAACTACCTGATCAGCTCCGCCATGTTCTGGCTGGACAGGTACCACGCCGACGCCCTGCGCGTCGACGGCGTCGCCTCCATGCTCTACCTCGACTACTCCCGCACGGAGGGCGAATGGATCCCCAATGAGAAAGGTGGACGGGAGAACGTCCAGGCTATCGCCTTCCTGCGCCGGTTCAACGAGATGGTGTACCGGGATTACCCCGACGTCCACACGATCGCGGAGGAATCGACGGCCTGGCCGATGGTCACGCGCCCCGTCCACACCGGCGGGCTCGGCTTCGGCATGAAGTGGAACATGGGTTGGATGCACGACACCCTCGAGTACTTCCGCCAGGACCCTGTATACCGCAAGTATCACCAGGGCATGCTCCACTTCTCTATTCTGTACGCCTTCACCGAGAACTTCATCCTGCCGCTGTCGCACGATGAGGTCGTGCACGGCAAGGGCTCGCTTTACGGCCGGATGCCCGGCGACCACTGGCAGAAGATGGCCAATCTCCGCCTGCTGTTCGGCTACATGTACACCACGCCCGGCAAGAAACTGCTTTTCCAGGGCGGTGAGCTCGGCCAGCAGCGAGAATGGAACCACGAGCACAGTTGTGACTGGCATCTGCTCGACGACCCCTTCCACGCCAGTCTTCAGAGGTGGGTCCGCGACCTGAACCATCTCTATCGAGCCGACCCGGCGATGCACGAGATGGACTTCCACGGCGATGGCTTCGAATGGATCGATTTCCACGACGCGGACAACAGCGTGATCAGCTACCTGCGCAAGGACAAAGCCGGCAAGAACGTCCTGGCGGTCGTGTGCAACTTCACACCGGTGCCCCGCCACAGCTATCGCGTCGGCGTCCCCGCCGGCGGCGCTTGGAAGGAGATTCTCAACAGCGACGCGACCGAGTACTCCGGCAGCGGCCAGGGCAACATGGGCGGCGTCGAAGCCTCCGCCGCCTCCTTCTACGGCAAGTTCGATTTCACTTTGTCGGTTACGCTGCCGCCACTGAGTGTGGTCGTCTTCAAGAGGCAAATCACCGCCGATTCCACCGTCGCCGTCGCGCCCGCGGACACGAGACAGGGACCCGCAAAACCGGAGACAGACTCAAAGCCTCCGGCAGCGAAATCCTCAAAAAAGGGCCGAGAAGCCGCCGGGTCGGGACATTGACGTCTCATTCAATCGCGTCACGGCAGGCGCGAAACGAAGCCAATTCGGGGCCGTCCTGAGCAAGACTGCCTGTCCGATCCCCAATGTGGTCTACGCTCGGCCGGAGGTCTCAGTCAGCCTTCTCAGCTTCTCGGCCAATCGTACCATCGTTTGGCCGGGCTGCATCCGCCAGAGCCAGTTGCCGTCCCGCTTCGCAGGCGTGTTCATCCTCGCCTCGGCACCCAGGCCCAGCACGTCCTGCATGGGAATGATGGCGATCCTCGCCACGGACTGCATGGCCATGCGCATCAGCTCCCAGGCAACATCGGAGGCTGCAACCTTGTACCCAAGGTACTCGAACAAGTGCTTCCTGCGCTGGCCCTTGACTTCCCGGTCGAACCAGCCGCGAGTCGTGTTGTTGTCGTGCGTGCCCGTGTAGACGATCGAGTTCCCCACGTGGTTGTGGGGCAGGTGAGGATTCTGCGCGTCATCGCCAAAGGCAAACTGCAGTACGACCATGCGCGGCAAGTTGTAGCGGCTCACCACCTCGCGAACGTCGGCCGTGATGTACCCGAGGTCTTCCACGAAGATGCGGGCGAACGGAATCTGCCGGAACAACTCCCGGAGGAACTTGCCGTGCGGAGCCTGCACCCACTTGCCGTGAATTGCCGTCTTCTGATGGGCAGGCACCTCCCAGTATGCCACGAGACCCCGGAAATGATCGATGCGGGCAAAGTCGAACAGAACCAGGTTGTGCTTCATCCGCTGGATCCACCAGTGAAAACGCGTCTGCTCCAGCCGTTGCCAATCGTAGACCGGATTGCCCCAGAGCTGGCCGGTCCGGCTGAAGTAGTCCGGCGGAACGCCTGCGACGAAACGAGGTCTCTTCGATCGGTTGAGTCTGAACAGATCAGGACGAGACCAGACATCGGCGCTGTCGTAGGCCACGTAGATAGGGATATCGCCGGCAATCTGCACACCTTGTTCGTTGCAGTACCGTTTCAACTCACAATATTGTGTATAGAAAATATATTGGCTGAATCGCTCGCGTTCCGTCGGGCCGCTCAACTCCTCGTCAAGCGAGCGCAAGACACCAGCCTTCCTGTCGCGGACATCGGCCGGCCAGTCACACCACGGCTTGCCCTTGAAATGCCGTTTCAGAACCACGAAGGCCGCGTACGAATCCAGCCAGGTCTGGTGCTCCCGCGTGAACGCCTCGAACTCCGCGGGCCTTCCGCGTCGCCGGAACCGTTCAAAGGCTCTGTCGAGCAGCGTCCGCTTATAGGCGTCTGCCTTCTGATAGTCAGCTTTGTCCGCCGGAAAACCCGGTGGGTCCCGGATTTCGCTTTTTGTCAGCAGACCGCTGCGAACCAGAAGGTCCGGACTAATGAGCTGCGGGTTGCCGGCGAATGCGGACAAGCAGTTGTACGGCGAATAGCCCGTCTCAGCCGTCGTGTCATTCAGCGGCAGGACCTGCCAATAGCTCTGACCTGCCGCACTGAGGAAATCCACGAACTGATAGGCCTCCGGGCCAAAATCGCCGACGCCGTATTTCGAAGGCAAGGATGTGATGTGCAACAGGATGCCGCTGGATCGTCGTCTGAGCATGGTCGTCAACTTGTGATCTCAGGTTTCAAGTCTCTCACGGAATCGCCAGACCCAGGCGCTGCGCGAGATGGCCGAAGTGCTCGACCCATCTGGCCGCCTTTTCATCGGCCGCTTCCGCCTTGCGCTTCATCTCCGGGTACTTCTCTCTGGACACGGTGAAGAACACGTTCTGCGCGTGCTGCAGGTCCATTTCGGGCGTCAGCATGCGGAGGATCTCCAGTCCCTTCTCAATGGACCATAGCAGGTCGAGGTCTTCCGGATCGTCCCGCCACCGGCTGGTCAGCCTGTCGATCTTGCGGCTGCCTTCAAAGCTCAGCCGTTCCTTGTCCAGGCTCAGCGACAACTGCTCCGCCTCGTCGGCCATGTCGCGAAGCCGGTGCAGATCGATCTCATCGGCCTGAATGGCGGCACAGATGTCCTGGTTCAAAATGAACTCCGCCGGCGCCGAGAGGGCCTTGGGCAGGGGCATGTTCATGTTCCGAATCATCTGCATGATCGCGTAATTGTGCTCGTAGATGTGGCGGAAGGAGCTTTCGATCTCCTCCCATGTGCTTTCAAGAAGATCGTTGAGGATTTGCCGCTGCTGGTCCTTGAACAAATGGGTCAGCGAGTAGTTCTTTCCATCGAAGGCCGTGTTCATCAGCCGCATCACTTCGTTGCTGTCACCCTTTCGGAACGCCTTGTTCAGGTCCTGCCGGTTGCGCTTGAACTGCTCGTCGGTCATCCGTGCCTGAACGGACGCGAAAAGATGGTGATCGCCCAGGTACAGCACGGCGGAGTCGACGGAGTATTCTTCGAGCGTGATCCTCGAAAGGATCTTCGTTCGGCTCGTCGTAAGGATCTGTACGCCGGCCTCGACTCGCTCGAAATCCTCGATCGTCGCCGAGTAGCAGTAGATGTCCGTCTTCTCCTCGGACGATTCCTCAAAGACTGAGCTCAGCGCGAAGTGAGCCCCGACGCGATGCAAATCGATGCGACCGGGCTCCACGTATGCCTCGTAGATCTCCCGGCCGTTCGCGAACGGCCTCGTGCTGGCCGGAGCGTTCTGGAGCATCTCCTTGAACTCGTGTTCAAGGTCCCAACTCTGGATCTCGTGACACAGTTGCATGGCTCTGGCGGCGTACATCATCACCTGGACTGCCTCGATGCCGGAGAGGTTGTCGAAGAACCAGCCACAGCTCGTGTACATGAGCAAGCTGTTGCGCTGCATCTCCAGCAGCTTGAGAGACGTGACCCTGTCCTCGCGGCTCAACTCCTTGCCGGCCGCACTCGCGACGAAATTCCGCACGTTTTCCGGCGATCGGTCGTTGATGACGGATATGTACTCGTTGCGAAGCTTCCAGGGATCGGGATGATACTTCGACATGCGCGCCTCATAGACTTCGGCGATCTTGTCCCGCAACCAGTCCAAGGCATGGCGCAGCGGCGCCCGCCACTGCTGGCGGCCCGAGCGCGACGGATCGGCGGCGCAGCCGCAGTTGCCGCGCCATCTCTCCACGCCGTGCGCGCAACTCCAGGAGCTGTTCTCCCAGATTTCCGCCTCATGCTCCGGCGGGAATCTCGCGAGGAATTCGCCGTACGTCGTGATTTTCGCCAGGCGGTTCTCCTGGATGTGGTGAAGGCAATAGGCCAGCGCCATGTCGCCGTGATGGTGATGGTGGCCGAACGATTCGCCATCCGTGGCCACATGAGCCAGATGCGCCTGCCCATCCTCAGGAGGAAAGGAGTCCATGATTCGCCGTGCGAAGTTCTCGCCGCTATGCAGCAACCCGCCGTATGCGATATCGTGTGAAGGCCGCCCGCAGTAGAAGAACAGCACAATCTGCCTCCCGGAAGGCAGATTGCAGACGTATGGCACCGTGGTGTCGACATCATTCTCGTTCACATCGCGCCACCGCCGGCCGGGACCCGTCCGCCGTGTCCGCTTCGCCTGTCGCGGCGCCAGGATCGTGAATCTGATTCCGTAGTCCACCAGGACCTCGAGCGTGGCCAAATCCACAGCCGTCTCGGGCAGCCACATCCCCTCCGGCTCCCGCCGAAATCGCCGGCGGAAATCCTCAATGCCCCAGACAACCTGGGTGTGCTTGTCCCGCATGCTCGCCAGGGGCAAAATGATATGGTTGTACGCCTGGGCTATGGCGCAGCCATGGCCGGAAAACCGCTCACAACTGAGCCTGTCCGCCTCCAGGACTTTGTCATACACGTCCGGCGCGTGGGACTCGAGCCAGTACACCAGGGTCGGACCGAAGTCAAAACTGATGCTCTCGTAGTTGTCGACGATCTCGATGATTTTGCGGTCGGGTCCCAGGATCCGTGAGGCGGCATTCTGCCTGTAGCATTCCTCCGTGATGCGTGCGTTCCAATCATGATACGGATATGCGGAATCCTGCAGTTCGACGTATTCCAACCACGGGTTCTCCCGAGGGGGCTGATAGAAGTGCCCGTGGATGCAGACATATTTGTCCATCATGCAACCTTTCTATGCTCCATACGTCCAAAGACGGGTGATCGCCGTCTTCGTCCGCCAGCCATTCTGCCCACATTCCCACGTGCGTTACAACCACACGAATCGGCCCGCTTCCCATACTGGCTGTTTCGTTCATTTTCACCGGGACCATGCTGCTACCCGATCATAGTCAATCAGAGAAGTGTCGATGATACAACAACTTATCGCAGCAAGCAACGGGGCAACTCCAATTTCTGCACGACTGCGTCGCACGTTGCCGCCCAGCGCACGGACGACTCATAGCACATGGCGCTCGGTGTCGATCCCTTGATCTCTTCGTCGGTTCGTGCTATGGATACATCATGCGAATCGACACACGAGGCCAGAGTCACAAAGCCGGTAAGGCCCACACGGATGCCGAGGAAACCTCACGCAAAGTTCGATTGCTGTCCCGCGGGCTGGTCATAGTCTTGGTCGCGGCCAGGCTGGCCGCCGGCGCAGGCGGCGAAGTCACACTCGGAGAGCCTGCCGGCTTGACGTGCGAATTGATGCTACAGCCGCAACTGGCGGAGATCAGCGACCCACGGCCGGAATTCGGGTGGGTCGTCAGATCCTCCCGCGACGGTGACGTCCAAACGGCCTGTCAAATCCTCGTGTCATCCAACGAAGAGAGTCTTGCCAGAGATGAAGGCGATCTCTGGGACAGCGGCAAGACCTTGTCCCCTTGCTCGACGAATGTCGAATATGGCGGCCGGACTCTATCATCGAACGAAACGTACTTCTGGAAAGTACGCACGTGGAACAGGAGCGACCAAGCCAGTCGCTACTCAGCACCCCAAACCTTCCGAACAGCCGTCCTGAAGGAGACATATGACACGGCACGATACCCGTTGGTGACGACGAGAATCAAGCCGGCCGGACTGGTGCAAAAGGCGGAGGGACATTACTTTGCCGATTTCGGCAAGGCGGCGTTCGGCACTATCGAGCTTACGGCCACGAGTCCGACTGCCGGCAGACAGATGGAGGTTCATCTCGGCGAGGTCCCTGCCGGCGACAGCGCCGTCGACCGCGACCCTGGCGGCGCGCGCCGCTACCGCATGATGAGGATCACCCTCGATGAAGGCACGCACACGTACAAAGTGTCCATCCCGCAGGACAAGCGCAATACCGGTCCCCAAGCGATCCGGATGCCCGACTCTATCGGCGAAGTGATGCCGTTTCGGTACTGTGAGGTCATAGACTGCCCCTCCGCTCTGGACGAATGGCTGATCCGGCAGATCGCCGTGCATTACCTCTTTGACGACGATGCGTCGCGATTCACGTCCAGCGACCCGGTCCTCAATGACGTGTGGGACTTGTGCAAGTACACGATCAAGGCTACCAGCTTCTGCGGCGTCTACGTTGACGGCGATCGCGAGCGCATTCCCTACGAGGCGGATGCGTACATCAATCAGCTCTCTCACTACTGCGTCGACCGCGAGTACACGATGGCTCGCCATACACATGAGTACCTGATCGCGCATCCCACCTGGCCGACCGAATGGATTCTCCACTCGGTTCTGATGGCCTGGGCTGACTATCTGTACACCGGCAACGCGGAGTCCATCGTGCACTTCTATGAAGATCTGAAGGCCAAGACATTGCTGTCTCTTGCGCGCGACGACGGGTTGATCAGCACGCAGACCGGACTGGTCACCCCCGAGGTGCTCCAGTCCATCCATTTCAGCGGCACACTGCGGGACATTGTCGATTGGCCTCATGGCAACATTCTCGGCCTCCAGGGCGGTTACGGCGAGACGGACGACTTCGAATTCAAGCCCATCAATACAGTCGTCAACGCATTCCACTATCGCGCGCTCGTGCTCATGAGCCGGATGGCACACGACATCAACAAGACTCGCGATGCCGAGCAATTCAGCGAAGCCGCCGCTCGCGTCAAACGGTCGTTCAATGAGAAGTTGCTGGACAAGCACAAGGGTATCTACGTAGACGGCGAAGGAAGCACTCACAGTGCCCTTCACGCGAACATGTTTCCGCTGGCGTTTGGGCTCGTGCCGCCGGAGCACACTGCGCAGGTGGCTGCGTTCATCAAGAGCCGCGGCATGGTATGCAGCGTCTACGGCTCCCAGTACCTGCTGGAGGCCCTCTACGAGGCCGGCGAGCAGGAGTTCGCACTGAAACTCATGACGGACCGCTCCACGGATCGAAGCTGGCCACACATGGTCTACGATGTTGGCACCACAATCACCCTGGAAGCATGGGACAACAAGTACAAACCCAACCAGGACTGGAACCATGCGTGGGGCGCCGCTCCCGCCAATATCATCGCACGTTGCCTCATGGGCGTTCAGCCCCTCGAGCCTGGATTTGCCAAGGTCCGGATCATGCCCCAGCCGGCAAGTCTCAAGAACGCCAGCCTGGACCTGCCCACCATCCGCGGGACCATCCACGTGGACTTCTCATCCGAACAGGGTCGCTCGTTCCTCGTGAACGTCACGCTGCCGGCCAATATGAATGCGATGGTGTGCCTGCCACGCATGGGAAACGACACGCCCGATGTCTGGATGGACGGACAACACATCCAGGGGACTCGCGAGGGCGAATTCATCGTCCTCGACGAGATCGGCTCGGGCCAACACCGCTTCGAGAGACGCCTGTGATTCTCTCCCGGCAGACGCGCACTCGGACATGCTTCCGTGCTGACTTGCGGCGCTCGGATGCCAGCTACTTCGCCAGTTCCTGAAAACGGTTGGCGATCGCGAGAGCCGGATCGAGCGGGACATCGACGGGCGTCACCTTCTCGGGGATCTCCACCGTCGCCTTTGCCGGCAGAGACCTCCCTTCAAATTCCGGCAGCCATTGCCTCTGGGCTTCGAGTATTTCCCGCGTCATGTCCCGCACTTCTTTCAAGGTACATACCGCGGACGTCAGCGGATCGAGGGCAATCGCCTGCATCGCATGCTCCGGATTGCCCGTCAGCGCCGCTTCGACCGCAAGCTGCTGGACCGTGACGTTGCTCTGGTTCAGGGCCGCACATTGCGGCGGCAGACTCCCGATCCGCACCGGGTGGAGCCCGCGGGCGTCAACGAAGATCGGCACTTCGACACAGCAGCCTTGTGGCAGGTTCGTGATATAGCCGTCGTTGCGCACGTTGCCGTTGAGTCGGAAGGTGTGGTCCGTCTCGGCGGCCTCGAGAATGTACGAGCAATACTCGACGCTGCGCCGCTGGATCTTCCTCGATTCCGTTGCCAGGTAGTCCACTTTCTTGTACTTCTGGGCCAACATGTTGCAGTAGTGATAATAGGCCCCGGAGGCCCCGCCGAAGCCGGGCTGGTCGCAGTACAGCTCCAGCGCCCGTTTGCTGCTGCGGAACCACGGCACGTACTCGGACAGATGCCCGGTGCTCTCGGTCATGAAGTAGCCGAAGTGCCGCATTACCTCACCGCGGACTTTCTCGTTGACGTAGTACTCGGGCCTCTCGATGTTCTTGCGAAGGATTGGGTACAGGTCGCGTCCGTCTCGTTTGTCCCGGATCGCGAGGAACCACGCCATGTGGTTGATGCCGGCGCAGACGTAATCCACTTGTTCCTTGGGCACGTTCACGTACCGGCTGATCAGGTCGAGCGTGGTCTGAACGCCGTGACAGAGGCCGACGAATTGCAGGTTCGTCACGCGTCCGAGGGCCGAGCAGTTCGCGCCCATCGGGTTGGCGTAGTTCAAGAGGATCGCACTGGGACACAGCTCATTCATGTCCCGCGACATGTCCGCCAGAACCGGGATCGTACGAAGCGCCCGGAACACGCCGCCGGGACCGATGGAGTCGGCGATGCACTGATCGACGCCGTACCTGAGCGGGATCTCGTAGTCCATCTGGAACGCATCCACGCCGCCAACCTGGATCATGTTGATGACGTACGACGCGCCGTCCAGGGCCTTGCGACGATCGAGCGTCGCGGTTACCTTCGTCGGCAGCTTGTTCTCCGCGACCGCCTCCTTGACGAATGCCTTCATCGTGTCGAGCTTGGGCTTCGTCCGGTTCATCAGGCAGATCTCGCTGTCCTGGAGAGCCGGCGTGGCCAGGATGTCCATCGTCAACGTCTTGCAGAAGATGAGGCTCCCCGCTCCGATCATCGCGATCTTCGGTTTCGGCATGACAATCACCCTTCATCAATCAGAAGTCATTTGAGCAGGTTCTCGAACAGGTAGAGCCCGCTTTTGCCCGGGGCGACCACGTCGATGTCACCGTCTCCGTCCATATCTGCGGCGCCGGTGTTGATGCCGAAGCCGACCCGGCCCCCTTCGTGCATCACGTGGCGCGTCCACTTCTTCGTCGCGGCCTCCAGGTCGTAATAGTAGACGCAGCAAGGCTCCTCACCGCCCGGGTCGTGACCATTGTGGGCGTGGTAGCGCTTGCCGGTGACGAGCTCATCGCGACCGTCGTTGTCCAGGTCCGCCATCAGCAGGAAGTGCGGCTGCGACCACGAGTCGTCGATCAGGTATTTCTCCCACGTGCGCTTGCCGCCGGTAGAGGTCTGCTCCAGCCAGTAGGCGCCGTAGTTGTGAGCCAGGCCCCAGACGAGGTCCGAGTCGCCGTCGCCGTCCACGTCGTGCACGAGGATCGGAATGCTGGCGTAACCGAGATCGAATTCCGGCCGCCACTGCCAGCCGCCGTCGGCAGTCTGTTCCAGCCAACCCTTGGGCGTCACCACATCGCAACGGCCGTCCTTGTTCACGTCGCCGGCGCCCAGGCCGTGCCCGGCCGCCTCCTTGGGAAGCGGATGCTTCTCCCATCGCACGCCCTGAGGAGCAGAGGCGTCGCGGTGGAACTCGTACCAGGCAGCCTCGCTCATGATGTCGGGCAGAATATCAGGTTGGCCATCCCCGTTGATGTCGTACGACATCGCGGTCTCCATATTCCCCGGCGTGTCGATCTCGAAGAGCTGCCACGGACCATCTGCTTTGCCTGGATTGCGGACCCAGTACACCATCTTGTTGTGCCAGGCGGCACCGGCGGTGTCGATCCAGCCGTCGCCGTCCACGTCCATCGGCAGGTTCGCGAAGTCGTAGAAATAGTCCCCTTCCTCTTTGATCTCGCGGACGAAGTGCCTCTTCCAGGTCGGCGCCTCATACCAGAATCCGCCGCTGAGGATGTCGAGCTTGCCATCGCGGTTGACGTCGAGAATGCCCGCCGCCTCGAAACGCGAATCGGCATTGATCGTGTGCAGCCGCCAGCCCTCACCCAGCTTGAGCTGAGGGATTTTGACCTCTTTGACGCGTACAATCACCCCCCAGGGCATGTTGTTCTGCGTCACCTTGAGCATGAGGTGGTTGATCCCCTTCTGAAGGGTGACGCGCACCCGGTCGGGATCGGGCATGATGGGCCGCGCTATGTTGTTGGCGTGGATCACTTTGCCGTTGAGCCACGCTTTGACACCGTCATCGCTGTAGATCTCCAGCATCGCGGCCGTGGGCTCGTCCACCTCCCATTGCGTCCGGAGGTACGCCACGCGTTGCTCGCCACCGAACGCGGCAAGCAAATCGACGTGGGCCGGGTGGTCGCCCTCCGCTCGGACGGCGATAGGCTTCCACTCAACGTGTGCTCCGGTATCCTCCGGCGCGAACGGAATGTCGAACAGTCTCGCGTAGTTCTGTCCCTCTCGCATATATGGCCCAGCCACTTCCCAATTCCTCAGATAGCTCTGGACCGACGCCACCTCCAACAACAAGTCCTCCGCCTGCTTCCGGGATTCGGCGCTGACCGGCGCCGCTGCAACGACCTTCAACGCCGCCGCCACCTTCTTCGGCTCGGCGCCGGAAATCGCCCGGGCGATCTGCACCGTCGCCTGCGCCGCTTCGGCCCGCAGCGATGCATCGGAAACCTGCTCACAGGCCAGCTCCATAGCGGCCGGTGTCTGAATCCTGGCCAGGGCTGCCAGAGCCACACGCTTCTCATCGGGACGCTGAGCTACCTGCATGACCTTGCGCACTTGCCGGACTTTGCCGTCGGCCGGGGAGTCGCCCTGGTCGATCAAACGGACCGCTGCCCGCAATGCCAGGACACGATGGACCTGCTTGTCCGAGGTCTGCGAGACCTCCAGTAGACTGGGCACGAACGAGTCGTCCCCGCCGCCCGTCGCCAAAGCCCGCAATGCATCCTCGCGAAGCTGGCTGTCATCGGTCTGGCCCAACGCTCGTCTCAACGCAGGCCACGCCACCGGTGACCCCAACTGCCCCAAGGCGATCAGCATCGCCGCGCGATTCGGGCCGCCGGCTTTGGGCAATTGTTGCAGCACGAGTTCAGCCGCGCGATCTTCCGCCGCGACCCGCCGTGCTGTGGCAACCAGCGCCTTGACGACTTCGTCGGCCTGACCGCTCTTCTCCTGTGTCACCAGTAGCGCCACGAGGTCGCCCATCTGTTCGGCACCCGAAAGCTCCCCCAATGCCTTCAACGCCGCCCGCTGGACCCCAGGAGCACTACCCCGCGCCTGGTCCAACAAAGGCTGGGCCGCGACGTCGATCGACGTGCCGCGCTCGCGCAGGGCGTCGATCGCCTCGACCCGGACCGCCAGATCGGACGAACCCACCAAAGACAAGATCGCCTGGTCGACACCCTCACCCGACAGCCGAGTCAGGCTTCGTCGTGCGCCGGCCTGTTGGGCCTCCGTGCCGGAGGCCGCCCGCTCGGCCAAGACCGCCACAAGCTTCGCATCGCCCACACGACCGGCAGCCTCCAGCGCCGCGACCTGGACGGCCGGATACGGACTGTTCAGAGCAGTACCCACCAAAGACAGAGCATTCCTTCCCTGCTTGACGCTCGCGTCGAGCACGGCCAATTGTGCGTCGGCTGCCAACGAGCCCCACTGTCTCACACAGGCTTGGGTGACCTGTTCATCATCCCGCTCGCGAATCAGCTCGAGAGCCGCCTGCCGCGCAGGGTGATCGGGCTCTCGCAGCGCTTCGACCATCAGGGTTGTACGGCTGTGGCCATCATCCGCCAGAACCATGCCTCGCCAGGCTGCCACCCGATACTGCCTCAGAGACTTCCCACTGAACAAATCCCGGTAGATCCTGGCAGCTCCGGACCGGTTTCCAGCCACGAGCAGGTCATCGGCGTACTGGAGTAGGGCTTCCAGGACTGCCGGCTGCACCGGAGGCGGCGCGGTGCTGACAACGGCTCGCAGCGCTGCAACTGCATCGTCGCCGCCAATCCTTCCGAGGGCCGAGGCCGAGGCAGCGGCGATCACCAGGTCCGCATCGGACAGCAGTGGTGTCAGCAGTGGAACCGCTTGCGCGTCTCGCCGCCAGCCGAGCGAATCAATCAAACCAGCCCTGATCGAGCCGGAACCGGTGCTCAGGGCCTGGCGCAGCACCTGGCCGGCCTCCGGATACGGCATTGGCTCCAGCGCATTGCACGCAGCTTGCGAGAGTCTCTCCTGGCCCAGCAGTGCCGCAAGCGCGGGCACGGACCTGGCTGTGCCGATGATTCGCAGCCTGAAGCAGGCGTCGCACTTCTGCGGGACGCCCGCATTCGACTTCAGGATCGCGATGAGATCCTGTTCCTCGTCCGCACGGAGGTTGCCGACGCAAGCGGTCAAGAAACACACAAGCACGTAGCAGAGGTGATTTGTCTTCATCGGGATGTCCTCATAGTCATTGCTGATAGCGGCTGCTCGTGCCGACTCAGATTCGCCAGGGAGGGCGCTTGCTGTACGAGAGAAGCCGATTGGCCTGCTCATCGCCGGCAAATGCACCCTTCGCCGGCTCCCATTTGACCGAGCGCTTCAGGGCCAGCGAGATTCCCCCGATGAGAATCGCGTTCATCGTGTACACGGCGGTCTCCGCGTTGCAGATCGTCAAGCGGCGCGTTCGAATACAGTCGAGGAAGTTGCCCGAATGACTGTCGGCGTAGTAGACCCGGGAATCTCCCGGACGCAGCGGCTGCCTGAGGATACTGGCGGGGTAAGAGACGAGATCGGACCGGTCCACGGCAATGCGGCCCTCGGTACCCACGAAACAGGCGCCACCCTCGCCGCCCACGGGTTCGCCGGGATAGCCCGCGGAGTGAACGACGACGCCGTTCGAATAATGGTAATGAACCTCGCCGTTGTCGAACGCCACCTCGATGGGCGCCTGTGGATCGGGATTGACCGTCCATTGAATGATGTCGTAGTGGTGGGGACTCCAGTTCACGTCGCCGACAAACAGTCCGGAGAGCGTATGCCCGGCTTCGCCCCCGAAAGGTCGCCATGGCAACGGACCCAGCCACATGTCCCAGTCGAATCCCTCCGGCACGGGCACCGAGTGGTCGGACGTCCAGGGCGTGGGGAAGAACGCGCCAGGCAGGCGATAGGCGTACACCTCTTTCAATCGACCGATACGACCGTTACGAATCAGTTCGCACGCGATGCGGAACTTGCCCTCATATTCCGAGCGTTGCTGCATGCCCGCCTGGTAGATGCGGTTGTGCCGGCGGGCAGCCTCAACCAGGGTGCGCCCCTCCCGCATGGTGATGGCGATGGGTTTCTCACAGTATACGTCCTTGCCCGACCGCAGCGCCATCGTCGCCATGGGCGCAGCCCAGTGATATGGCACCGCTATCAGGACGGCGTCAATGTCCGGCCGAGCGAGGACCTCGCGAAAGTCGTTGTACGCCTGGACGCTACTGTAGTTGGCCTTGTTGAATCTCTGCGCGTAGATCTGGTTGCATCGCTGCTGGGCTTGCTCGCGGCGTTCCCGCCGGACGTCGCACACGGCGAGCACCTGTACGTCCTCGCGAGCCACGTAACCGCCCGGGACATACGTCCAGGCGCCCCCGAGAAGATGTCCCGAGCCCTGGCCTCCGAGCCCGATGAATCCCATCCCGATCCGCTCACTGGCAGGCACCGCCCCCCCGGCCCCCAGCGCCGAGCTGGCAATCACATACGGCATGGCGACTGCCGATGCTGCCGCTTTCAGGAACTGCCTTCGTGTCGCTGTCATCTGATCGACCATAATCCACTCCATCGTACGTACCATGATTCCTCCCACCAGGGAATCAGTTGCGGTATTGTAGCCACTGATCCCTCCAAGCGGAAATCCGAAATTCGAAACAACTCGGGTGGCGGCGGCAAGCGTCAGCTTGCCGATGGTTCCTCAGAGGCGCAACGCCATCGGCAAGCTCCGTTTCTCTCCGCTTGCCGCTGCCACCCGGACGAGTTCTGGATTCCCCGTGCAGCAGCTTCGCACGGCTACTGAGCCGGTCGGCCTACGGCGATGTCGTCGATATAGACGGTCCCGGTGCCGCCGCTCGCCGGTGCGTTGCGATTGCCAACGCCGATGTACATTGTCTTGACCCCGCTCAGATCCACCCCGGCCAGATCGCTGTATGGGATTGCCCACGCTTGCCAGGTGGGACGCAGCGTGAGGACCTCATCCGCGTTCACGACTGTCACGCTCGCGCCGGAACCGTCCTCAATTCTCACGTACATCGGCTCGACCGAGTTGCCCACGGGTTGAGTGACGCCGATCTCGGCGGTCTGCCACTGGCCGGTGATCTTGCCGGTCGTCGAGAGGTTGGAGAACTCGGCGGCGGTCGAGACCGAAGCGTTGTGGCTGGTCACGGCCAGACCGATGAGGACGTTGCCGGCCATCGTGATATCCACCGGCGTCGTGAACGTGATATTGGTCCACGTGACACCGTCCGCCGATTGCTGAGCGGCAAAGACGTTGCCCGTCCGGGTCAATTTCACCCAGTGCGGAGCTACCACCCCCGTCCCGGCCACAGACACCTGGGATGCGTGGCTCATCACGTTGCCGGTCTGCGGACGCTGCTGGAACGAAAAACCATAGTCCGGCGTCATACAAACGAGCGCGTGTTTCGAGCCGGGATGGACGCTCTCGCGGATCATCACGCCTGCTTTGGCCCAACCGTCGCTGCGACCTAAGCTTCCCACGCGGACGGTGATCGAGCCGTCGCCGCTGAGGTTCTTGTAGACATAGCGGAACTGGTCGGCGGTGTCCCAAATGTCGACTCCGATAGCGCTCATGATGATCTGCCCATCGGCGGTCTCCGTGAAGTCCCCCGCCTGGCCCCGGATGTACAGTGCCAGGGTGTCGGCCCCATTGGCCGTCCAATCCTGAGGAGTCGCGAACGTACGCTCGCCCTCGGAGTAGAACGGCGAGGCCGTGTTGTCGTACTGCAAGGGCATCGACTGAGCGCCGCTGTGGACGATCGCGTGTTCCATAATGTCGCCCACACCTGGGTCGTAGCCGATCATGGATCCCGAGCCATTGCCCGAGTTGCCCTGGGGGAAGAACTGATCCTGCGAGAAGCCGTAACCGTCAATCCATGTCTGGAAGACTCTGTAGGGCGAGTCGTTTGTGTAGCTCTCAAAGTCCTCAACGACCGTATACTCCTGGGTCGTGAAGCTCCAGAGGTTGCCCTCGTAGGTTTCGGTCTCGCCGACTTCATCCACTTTCCAGTAGTAGGTAGTTCCAAGCTCCAACGACGCAGGCGTATAGCTTCGCCCGGTCTGTGTGGTGGGTGGGACGATTCCCGTCGCCACGGCGTCGGCGTCGGTGCCGAAGTACACGTCATGCGACTGCGCCTCGCGACCGGGCCGCCAGGTCAAATCGGTTGCCACGCCGACGTCCGTCTCGCCATCCGCGGGCTCAGGCTCGCGCGCCTGCACGGGCACATGGAAGAACCGTACCTCGCTCAGACTTGCCTGCGTCATCGTCGCGGCCCATGTGCTCTCAATCGTCAGCCGGACGTACTTGGCTGCGACACCGCCGAATGAGATGCTTGTGTTGTGCGTGTAGGCAGGGGAACCCGGAGCCTTGGCAAACTCAGAGACCCCCTCAAGTAGGGTCCACACGTCGCCGTCCAGTGAATACTCAATCTTGACCTGCCTGGCCCCAAAGCCCATGCCTGTCGTCTCGAGCACGGAGTTCGAGTTCCACACCCACAGTTCGTGCAGTCTATACACCTTGTCAAACTCATACCGAATCCAAGCGCCCTGGGTTGCGAAAGCGACCCACATCTGCGTCAGTTCGACGGAGTGCTCATCGTTCGCATTGAGTCCCGATCCATCGATAGTCTTCTCCGGTCCCATGCCAGGCAACGAACCGGAAGCGCGGGCGGTCACCTTCGTGACGGGATAGGCATAGGGCTCGGCCGTAAAACTCCAGACGTCGCCTTTGAAGATGGTGCCGTCGGGAGTCGCATTCACTTCATCGACTCGCCAGTAGTATGCCTGCCCGTATTCGAGACCGGCCGGTTCGAAGGTGGTGGCCGCCTGAGCCGGGCTGGCCAGAATGTCTCCCGGCTTGGCCCGACTGGCATCATTAACATCAGCATAGGTCGTCCCGAAGTACACGTCGCGGGTCCCAGCCGTCGCCAACGGGTCCCAACTCAAGATAGCATCCAGAGGTACATCGGTAGCCCTGTCCGCCGGGTGGGGATTCGTGGCTTTGTCGCCGCCGTAGCCCTTCATGACAAGCGAGATCTCCTCCTTCGACAGTGCCCGGTTGTAGACGCCGACTTCGTCGATATCGCCCTGAAACACCTCACCGTTCCCGCTGAAACCCGCACCGCCACCGGTGACACAGCCTATGCCCATATTGGATGCCGCACCTGCGGCGTAGAAGGAGAAGGCGCCCGACGCGACTTGTTCCCCATTGAGATACAACCTGGCTGTGGTCCCGTCGAAGGCGGCAGCCACGTGCACCCACACTTGGACCAGGGGACTGAGAGTGTTGTTGGGCGAGATGATCGCAACGGACCCCGTTTCCAGGCGAAACGTGCCGCCATTTTCCGGTCGGACCTGGAACTGAAACATCGTCGTGTCCGGCCATGTGTTTCTCTTGCCGAGCAGGCCCTGATAGGTGTTGTTCCCGCCGGACCAGCGGATCCACATCGCCACAGAGAGCTTGCCCGTCCCTTCCGCCGGGTTCCAAGTGCCCAGCTCGATCCTGGTGTCCGTCGTGCCGTCGAAGTCGACTCCGCCCCCCTGATATCCCGGTGAGATCCATTTTACGCCGTTGTGAAGGGTCCCGTTGTGTCCACTGCCCGACATATCGTGAGCGATGTCACCTGTCCCTTCATTCAGAGGGTAGTACCCCACCAGGCCACTCCGGACATCGGCATTCGCTACACCTGCACCCAGCTCGATCGCCAGGCACACCAGTACTGCGCGCAACACGATGCTCGTCCTCATTGTCGTTCCTCCTCAAGAGAACACAGATTACAGCCTTCAACGCTTGACGCAACAATACCTTCATCATTCCGCGTCTATGACGCAGACACGATCATACCCACGTTGCAGCCTGAGTACCACGGCCTGCGGCCCTCACAGCACCGGCTCATACCCCAGTTTGCCCCAGACGGCCTTCTGGACGCGGTGCAGGTCCGGGTTGCCCGGCTGGACGGAATCCGTGCCGGGCACCAGCTTGCCATAGTCAACCGTCCGCCGGTCCTGCCATTTCCAGTACTCGCTGTGTCCGTCGGCAAAGGAAAAAGTCGTCCCTTCGCCGTGCCGTACGGGAGGCGGGTCGAAATTGCGATTGGTCGACGACGTAATCCCTCCCGGGACGGGCGCAGAACCCCACCACGATTCGCGATCGTACGGGACACTCCAACTGGCGAGGGTGGCCCAGCCTTCATCGAGGAAGACGATCCGCTCGCCCGGGCGAGTGATCTTCATCCGGTTCTTGACCATCGGGGCGTTGGGGCTGGGCCAGCCGTTCATCGCATCGACGATGGAATAGGTTCGCATCTCGCCGCGAAGTCCGCTGGGACACTGGTAGAGCTTGGCCGTCCGGCAAAACGGAAACAAGGCGCCCTCCTCGATCGCCGTGATCTGGCTCTGTTCGTCGGTCTCGTTCGCATAGCCCACCCAGTGGACCCAACCGTCCTCGTTTGGCGGAACGTTATACTGGCCCGCCGTGCCGGTGCAGCCGGCCACGATCTTGTTGTCATTCTCGTCGGCGTACATGATCCACGCGAGTGATAGTTGCTTGAGATTGCCCAGGCACGTGGCTCGCTGTCCCTGCTCGCGGGCTCGATGCAGGGCAGGCAGCAGAATCGCCATCAGAAGGGCAATAATGGCGATGACAACCAACAGTTCGATCAAAGTGAATCCTCTACTCTTGTGCATGACCTGCACCTCCACTTCGATTCGTTGATTCCACCGCACATCGCGTACAACACGGACCATCCACGATGGCGCCTCTACGGCTGCATAATCGGTATCGTATTGAACATCGGCAGAACATCATTGCACAAATCCACCTTCTTTGTGTATAATTTCACCATAGGCATAACCAGCGCGATCCTGGGAATGAGTGAGCCGGGGAGCCGTCGTCACGTATGCTCGATTCCAGCTTCAAGAGCCGATTGCTGCAACGACTGAGGGCCGATTCCGACCTGTTTCGACTATTCGATTCCCTGTCGGACATCTGCTTCTTCGCCAAGGATCGAGGTGGCCGATTCATCATGGGCAACCGTGCGTTTCTGGAAAAGCTGGGCTTGAATCGAGAGGAAGACCTCATTGGCAAGGACGATTTCGACTTCTTTCCCGCACGGCTGGTGGAGATCTTCCTGCGCGACGACCGGCGGGTCATCAGGACCCGCAAGCCGTTGATCGACCGCGTGGAGCTGGTCTCCAGCAGCGAAGGCAGCATCGACTGGCACATCACCACGAAGGTCCCGCTGGTCTCGCGGAACAATGTCGTGCTTGGGATTGCCGGCGTGACGCGAGCGTTCCGGAAGTCCGGAGAACACTGGCGTCCTCATCAGCAGTTCGCCGCGGTCATCGAACATATCAACCAGCACTACCATCGGGCGATCGAGGTCGAGGATCTGGCCTCCCTGATGTACCTGTCCGTCAACCAGTTCGAGAGGAAATTCAAACAAGTCTTTCAAATCTCCCCGATGAAGTTCCTCACAGGATACCGGGTGCATCGCGCCTGCTACGATCTGCTGCACACCGATCACACCATCACCCAGATCGCGATGCGCAACGGCTTCTACGACCACAGTCACTTCATCCGGCATTTTCGAAACGCCATGGGGATGACGCCGAACCAGTACCGGCGATGAGGCTGCCACCGGTCCCATGCGCGTAATCTTTATGCCGCGACATTCCACCGCTTGAAATGCATCGCCTGTACCGATATTATCTGAACTGTCGGTTGGGGATCGGCCATTGCGGATGGTCTCGTAATGTTCCGCAATTGGAGATCCGCCATGTGGGGTCAGGAAAGGAAGGGCCCTTGAATCAGATACACGTTGTGAAGATCGCCTCGGAATTGTCGGTGCGGCCTGCGCAGGTCCAGGCGACCGCCGAGCTGCTCGAAGGCGGCGCGACAGTCCCCTTCATCGCGAGGTACCGCAAAGAAGCGACCGGCACCCTGGATGAGATGGCCGTCACTGCCGTCCGCGACAGGCTCAATCAGCTCCAGGAACTCGATGACCGGCGAGACGCTATCATCCGGTCTCTGGAAGAGCGTGGCCAGCTCACGGATGAGCTCAAAGCGAAGATCCTGCAGGCCGAAACGATGGCGGTGCTCGAGGATATCTACCTGCCGTATCGCCCGAAGCGACGGACCCGCGCGATCATCGCTCGCGAGAAAGGGCTTCAGCCTCTGGCGGATCTGATCTTCGCGCAGGACCCGGCGGTGGATCCGATGGTTCAGGCGCAGGCATTTGTCAATGCGGAGAAGGGCGTGGCGTCGGTGGAGGAGGCCCTGGCCGGCGCGAAGGACATCATCGCCGAGTCCGTCAACGAGGACCAGCAGGCGCGGGCCAAGATGCGAGATCTGTTCCAGACCGAAGGCAAACTCAGCTCGCAAGTCGTCCCCGGCAAAGAAACCGAGGGGATCAAGTACGAGGACTACTTCACGTGGCAAGAGCCGGTTGCCAAGGCGCCTTCGCACAGGATTCTGGCGATGCGAAGAGGCCGCGAGGAAGGCTTCCTGCGGCTGCAAGTGGTCGTGCCGGATGAGCAGGCCACCGCGATCCTCGAAGGCCTGTTCGTGAAAGGCCGCTCGCCATGCGCCGCGCTGGTGCAGGAAACCGTGGCTGACGGCTATAAGCGACTCCTGTCGCCGTCGATGGAGACGGAGATTCTCGCGGCGACGAAGCTGCGTGCGGACCAGGAGGCGATCCGGGTGTTCGCGGAGAATTTGCGGCAGCTTCTGCTCGCCCCGCCGTTGGGCCAGAAGAACGTCCTGGCGATTGACCCGGGCTTTCGGACGGGCTGCAAGGTCGTGTGCCTCGACCGCCAGGGCCAGTTGAAGCACCGTGACGTCATCTTTCCACATCAGAGCGAGCGATTAGCCACGGCCGACGCCGCCAAGATGGTCGAGCTGTGCGAGAAATTCGATATCGAGATCATCGCCATCGGCAACGGGACCGCCGGCCGCGAAACCGAGACGTTCATCAGGGCCCTCAAGTTCTCTCGGAATATCCCCATCGTGATGGTCAACGAAAGCGGCGCGTCGGTCTACTCGGCGTCGGAGGTCGCCCGGGAGGAGTTTCCGAACGAGGATGTGACAGTCCGTGGCGCCGTGTCCATCGGACGACGCCTCATGGACCCGCTGGCCGAACTGGTCAAGATCGATCCGAAATCGATTGGCGTGGGTCAGTACCAGCATGACGTGGATCAGCCGCTGCTACGCAGCAGCCTCGACGACGTGGTGATCAGTTGCGTCAACAATGTCGGCGTCGAGGTCAACACCACCAGCAAGCAGCTCCTGCAATATGTCTCCGGACTCGGCCCACAATTGGCGCAGAATATCATCACGTACCGCAATGAGAAAGGCCCGTTCAAGTCCCGGCGGGAGCTGATGGAGGTCCCTCGGCTCGGTGCCAAAGCGTTCGAGCAAGCGGCCGGCTTTCTACGGATTCGCGAGGCGGCCGACCCGCTGGATGCCAGTGCCGTCCACCCGGAAAGCTACCACGTCGTGGACCGGATGGCCGCGGATGCCGGCTGCTCCCTGGCAGACCTGATGAAGGACGAGCCGCTTCGCAGGAAGGTGCGGCTGGAGGACTACGTCAGCGACACGATCGGTCTGCCGACGCTGAACGACATCATGCAGGAACTGGCCAAGCCCGGCCGTGATCCCCGGCAGAAATTCGAGATCTTCCGTTTCGCCGAGGGGGTCAACAAGATCGAGGATGTCAAGCCCGGCATGCGGCTGCCCGGAATCGTCACGAACGTGACCGCCTTCGGGGCCTTCGTCGATATCGGCGTGCACCAGGACGGCCTCGTGCACGTGAGCCAGTTGGCGGATCGCTTCGTGAAAGACCCGGCAGAGGTCGTCAAGGTCCACCAGAAGGTGATAGTCACCGTCCTGGAGGTCGATCTCGTCAAGAAGCGGATCAGCCTGACAATGAAGGACCCGACGAGGGCCAAGCCGGCCGGAAAGCCGGCGCCTGCGAGCCGGCCCGCCGCCAGACCCAGCGCGAAGCCGGCATCCAACCAGAGAGACACCCACGTTCAGACGCTGGGCGACTTCATGAAGCTCTGAGAGCCCCTACCCCTATGAAGACAGTCCTGGACGCCGGATGTCATTCCCGCGAAGGCGGGAATCCAGTAGTGTATGGAACGATGGCGGACCCCCGCCCCCGATCAGGTCGAGGGCAGGCTCTGCACGGGGGTGACATAGTAAGACCGGTCCCGTCAGAGGCCCCAACGCTCACCGCGCCCTGACAAGCGAGTGAAGGAGAAAGAGAGATGCGTGTTGCGAGAGTGCTCATACTGGCAGTGCTGTTTCATCTCCTGTTGACCGGTTTCGCTTGGGGCGCCTTTCAAGCGGGCATCGCCGTGCGCGATGTCACTCCTGAGAGATTGCTGCCTGTCTCCGGCGGCATGGGGCCATCGGAACCGGTGATCCAGAAGATCGGCAAGCTCACCGTCCGCGCGCTCGTGCTTGAAAACGACGGCACGCGCGTCGCCATTTGCAGCACGGATTTCTTGGGCTTTCCCAGCGTGCTGGGCAACAAGGTCCGCAGCCAGGTGAAAGGCATCCCCGCCGAGAACATCCTCATCGGCGCCACGCACAATCACAGTGGCCCTGATTGCTACGGCTTTCCTGACGCCAGTGGCAGGACCGCTTGTGACGTTGAATATCTCGACAGCGTGTGCTCGAAACTGGCGGACGCGATCAATGAGGCTGTGGACAATCTACAGCCGGCTCGTGTGAAAATCGCCACCGGCCAGGCTTGCGGCAAGATCGCGTACAATTACTACGCGGAGAAGCTCTACGACCCCCGCTGCGACGTAATCCAGTTTCTTGGCGCTGAGTCCAAGCGGATTGCCACCTTCGTTAATTATGCCTGCCATCCGGAGATCATCGGGCCGGACCAGAAGATCATGAGCCCGGATTTCGTCGGTCCGCTGTACAACCGGATCGAGGAACGAAAGGCCGGAATCGGCATCTTCATGAACGGCGCGCTCGGCGGAATGGTAACCGCCGATTGCCGAGGGCCCGACGGCAAAGACGTGCAGACGTGGGATGAGTGCATCCGCATCGGCAATCTCCTGGCGGATGAAGCTCTTCGCATCGTGGCGGATGCCCCTATCCAGGAGAACCCGGCTCTGTTCTGCGCCAGCACGACCATCGAGCTCCCCATCCAGAACGAGGCGATGCGCATCGTGGTGAAGCTATCGCCGCTCGGCTTCAAGATGGATGAGCGAGGCGTCGTGGCCACGCAGGTTAGCGTGGTCAATCTCGCGGACGCTCAGATGCTCACCATCCCCGGCGAAGCCCTGCCCAACATCGGATACTACCTCAAACGCAAGATGCACGGCGAGCACAACCTCCTGCTGGGCCTGACGAACGACGCCTTCGGCTACATCCTCACCAAAGTCGACTGGAACAGCTTCGAACGCTACAACTACATCACCCGCACAAGCTTAGGCGAGATGACCGGCGAGATCCTCATCGAGAAGGCCCTGGCCTTCGTCAACGCCTGCCCCCGACCCGCAGGGAGGTGAGCACGAGTATTGAGGTTCTTCTCCTCTTGCTTCCCTCGACCCATTTCGCGATACTTGATTAAGCGGCGATGAACTGGTTGGTGGTTCCGGCATGGCGGACGAGTCTGGCGAGGTCGAGATGGGTTGGATAGTTGTGCCAGTCCAAATGCCGGCCAAGACATGATTGAGGAAGGAGGCAAAAGGTGGCCGTCCCCAATATCCCCCTACTTGAGAGGAGTATCGAATGAAAGAGCAAGGCGGTTCAACTGGACATTTTCATTGGATTAAGGATTTGTTTGGCCCGCTGATTGTTGGCGTGGTTGTTCTTGTGGGACAGATATTCGTCAACCCTATGGTGGCAGAGAGAGTCAGAAGAAAGGAGGCTATACTGGAGAACAAGCACGCTGCCTGCAACGAGGCTATTCGCATACTCCAAAAGCGACTCGCATCAGTCTCCTTATATGGGGGAACTGTCCCCGCTAGCTATGCCCCTCCCGAAGATTCACCATCGCAACTCGATATCAACGTTACGTATAGCCGCCTTGTACTCTACTGTAACGAGGGTGCGGTTGCGAACACCTTTCGTGAAGTAGTCAAGACAAGAGGAGCGACCCAAGAACAGGTTGGGCTCTTCCTGACTCAACTCAGAAAGGAAATGATGATCGACGGAAGCGGAGTGCCCGCCAGAGATTTCAGGTATATCTACGGATGGAAGCAAGGTGAAGGTGGGTCGTCCGGAGGAACACAGGGCCAAGGCATCAATTAAGGAAATTGAAGGTGCCAGGGGGTTCCCCCGACGCTGTGAATCATCGAGTTCGGACTCTCGACCCGCCTGAAGGCGGTACTCCAAACGTCACCAACCTCCCCGCCGGTACCCGCAAAGCGTTAAACGCACCGGTGGCCCAACGAGGCCGGGACGGCCTCCTGACGCAAGGGCGAGACGCCTTCGCCACGACCCCACACAGGCAAACGAGTCTGCCCGTGCCACAAGGCGTCATTTCTGATGCCCTTACGGGCACACTACAACAGGAGTCCTCAACCAGAATCGCTATGAGCCGTTTCGTCTCATCGCGAGCCGGGCGGATTGGCGACGCGGATGTCGTCGAACCAGAAGTCCATGCCGGTAAAAGCGTGGTGTTCGGAGACGATCTCGAAACGATCCACGGCCGCCCAGTCGAAAAGACCCTGCGGATTGAGCCACGCGCCATCCCATGAGCCGTGTTCCGTGAAGCTTTTCAGCGGAATCTGCACACGGTGCCACTGGCCGTCCCAGGCAGCGTTCGCTTGATCGATGGTTGTGCGCATGCGCCAGGGATGGTCCTTCGGATCGGTCGTCTTCGTGTCGAGAAAACGAACATCGAACCGGGCCCCCGGCGAATTGCCACGGACCCAGAGATCGAGCGTGCAACCTTTCTGCACGAGCTGCGTGAGGTCCCTGTCCGGCCTGAAATCCAGTGCAATGGCATTGTAGCGGTCAAACCCCGTGCAGTGGATACAGTATGCCCCGGCCGCCGGCTGTGTGTCACAGTAGTAGTCCAGCGTCCCGTCGTTGATCCAGGAAGCGTCATAGACCCCCGGGGCGACGTAGTCGGTATAGATGTTGAAGCCCGTCAGATCCGGCGTCACGACAAACGGCGTCTGCTCCGGCGCAACCAGGCCCAGCGCCTGGACCAGCGGGACGTTCAGGTCATGCTTGAACAGCTCGTTTGTCCCGGCTTGGAACAGACCGAAGCCGCCCTGGTAGTCCCAGCTTGTCCAGGGGATGCCGTTGTCTTCCAGGTATGTGCGGACGATCTCATACCAATAGGCCCTTTGCGCATCGTCGCTATTCTCCCTGTACACGCCGAACTCGCCGCAGAACACAGGGACTTGACGGCTGTTATGGAAGTCAATCGCTACGTTGATGAGTTGCCGTACACGGCTCACCGTGCCGTCCGTCCTGTACGAGTTCAGAGAGCTCTGCACCCACGTCCCTTTCAACTCGTCCGGGCATGTGGGCATTCGACGGTAGTTGTAGGGAAACGGCACGCCCGCCAGCGAAACCATCGACGGGTTGGTCCAACTGGCCCCCTGGTGGGTGAACAGGAAAGGATCGTAGAAGTGGAATGAGTAGATCAGATTCTGGTCCGCGTAGACGGGCAGGTACTTCAGATTGTTGTAGCTGCCCCAACCGGCCCCGGTCACGACGATCGTGTGTGTTTGATCCACAGCACGAATTGCGTCGATCACCTCCTGCTGAATCTGGCCCCACCGCGCATCTGCGATTCCGTGCGGCTCATTGAGGATTTCGTAGCACAGACATGACGAACGGCCCTTGTAGCGCTCCGCCATCTGCGACCAGACCGGGACCAGGACCTTGTCCACATTCACGTCGGTGCTGGAGGTCACGTCGAACGTGTGATTGTCAAGGATCAGGTGCAGCTCCAGCTCCTCGCACCAATCGACAATTTGATCCAGGAAGTAATAGAAAAGCGGATCGACCGCGTAGGCTGGCTCGCCGTCGGTCATGAAGTGCAGATTGATCGGCAGCCGGATCACGTCGCAGCCCAGGCTCCTGATATTAACCAGATCCTGCTTGGTGTATTTGGTGAATTGAATCTGCCGGACACTGCCGGCCTGCAACCAGTTCGTCAGGTTCACCCCTCTGTGGAAAGGGACCTCGCTATTGGCGGCCGCCATCCTGTCACATGCGCAGACCACCCCGACCACCGTCAATGCCGCTGCAATGTGCGATCTCATCTGCGATTCACCTCCTCAAGAAACGCCGTTCAAGTGAGAGCCTTCCCACCCACGTTGCGACGACCTCATTATATCCGCTGAACCAGGCTTCTCAAAGCCCCAGCTCCAGCTTTTTCCGGTTGACAGCAGGATGTGCCGGGCATAGAATTCTGAGCATACAAAGCAATATGCGGCTGTAACTCAATGGTAGAGTGCCACCTTCCCAAGGTGGACGTTGTGGGTTCGAATCCCATCAGCCGCTGTCCACACCGAAAGGGACTTTGCCACGGCTGGAAACGTGGGCTATTTCAACGGCAGTGCATGTTGGCGGCCTCTTTCCTCCGGCCTACACGGCTTCCTGCGTCTGGAGGGCCTTGCCGTCTTTCAGCTCCGTGTGCCATTTCCACAACATGTACAACGGCGGGTAGACCAGCATTTCCAGCAGGAAGCTCGTGAAGACGCCGCCGATCATCGGAGCGGCGATTCGTTTCATCATGTCTGCGCCGGTACCCATGGACCACATGATGGGGACCAGGCCGATGAACGTGGTCATAATGGTCATGATCTTGGGCCGGACGCGCTTGACCGCGCCGTGCACTACGGCTTCCTTCAAATCGCCAAGAGTCTTCAGTCGGCCCTCGGCCAGCCTGTCGTGGTAGGATAAATCCAGGAACAGCAGCATGAAGACTCCCGTCTCGGCGTCCAGACCCATCAAGGCAATCATGCCCACCCAGACCGCGATCGAGATGTTGTAGTCCAGAAGGTACAACAGCCAGATCGCCCCAATCAGAGAGAACGGGACCGCCAGCAGGACAATCCCGGCCTTGACCACGTTCCTGGTGTTGATGTACAGCAGCACGAAAATGATGAGAATGGTCAGCGGAACAATGACCTTCAGGCGCTCTCGCACGCGGAGCATGTTCTCGAACTGGCCGCTCCATTGCAGGGAGTAACCCGCCGGCAACTGCAACTGGTCGCGGACCGCCTGCTTCGCACGCGCGACGTACCCGCCGACATCCTTGCCTTCCAGGTCCACGTACACATATCCGGCCATCATGCCGTTCTCGTCCCGGATCATCGCGGGGCCCAGCGAGACGCTGATATCCGCCACTGCCCCCAGAGGGATCTGGGCGCCGGACGCCGTCGGAACGAGAACCCGCTGGAGCTTTTCGAGATCGTCGCGATAGTCGCGGGCGTAACGCACGTTCACCCCGTAGCGTTCCGGTCCCTGCACAACCGTCGTCACGTTCTCCCCTCCTACGGCTGCCATGACGATCATCTCCGCCTCGTAGACCGTCAGCCCGTAGCGTGCCAGTTGCTCTCGTTTGAGAGTGAAATCGACGAAGTAGCCGCCCGACACTCGCTCTGCATACACGCTGCGGGTCCCCGGCAACGGCTTGGCGATTTGCTCGAGCTGCATGCCGATCTTCTCGATCTGATCGAGCCGGGGGCCGTAAATCTTGATTCCGACTGGTGTGCGCACCCCGGTCGTCAACATGTCGATCCTCGCACGGATGGGCATGGTCCACGCATTGGTCACGCCGGGGATCTGCATCTTCGCATTCAGCTCGTCGATCAGCTTCTCCCAGGTCAGGCCCGGCCGCCAGAATCGCTTGTCCTTGAGGACGACGGTCGTCTCCATCATGGAGAACGGAGCCGGGTCCGTGGACGTGTCCGCCCGACCCGCCTTGCCGAACACGCGCTGTATCTCCGGAACCGACGCCAGGATCTTGTCCTGAATCTGGAGCAGATTCGCGGCCTCCGTGACGGAGAGGCCGGGCAGCGTCGTGGGCATGTAGAGAATCGTTCCCTCATTCAACGGCGGCATGAACTCCGAACCCAGGCGAAGATACACGGGAACGGTCACCGCCATCAGAAGCACCGCGGTGAAGATCGTCAGTCGGTAGTGATTGAGGACGAACCTGCACACGGGCTCATAGACTGCGAACAGAACCCTGCTGACCGGGTGCCTCTCCTCCGGATAGTACTTGCCGACGGTCAGAGTATTGTAGAGCCAGGCAAGGGGTCTGGGCCTGAATCGCCGGTAGTCCATCCGCGAGAAGAGCATCCGAATGGCCGGATCGAGAGTGATGGCCAGAAGCGCCGCAATCGCCATGGCCAGGTTCTTGCTGTAGGCGAGCGGCTTGAAGAGCCGGCCTTCCTGATCGACAAGAGTGAACACCGGCAGAAACGCCACGGCGATCACCAGCAGCGAGAAGAAGACCGACGGCCCCACCTCCTGAAGAGCCCTGAGCCGCACGGCGTGGAAGTCCCCTTTGCGGCCTTCGGCGTTCCACAGCTCCAGTTTGCGATAGGCGTTCTCCACCTCCACGATGGCGCCGTCCACGAGCACACCGATCGAGATGGCAATCCCGGAGAGCGACATGATGTTGGCGGTCAGATTCATGCCGTACATTGGGATGAACGACAGCACGACGGCGATGGGGATCGTGACGATCGGAATGATCGCGGAAGGGAAATGCCACAGGAACAGCAGAATGACAAGGCTCACGACAATCACTTCTTCGATAAGCTGGCGACGCAAGGTATGGATGGCCCGCATGATGAGTTCGGAACGATCGTACGTCGTGACGAGCTCGACCCCCTTCGGCAGCGATGGCCGGATGTCGCGGATCTTCTCCTTGACGCGATTGATGACGTTGAGCGCGTTCTCGCCCTGTCGCATGACGACGATCCCGCCGACCGTGTCGCCCTCGCCGTCGAGATCGGCGACGCCTCGGCGAATGTCGGGCCCAAGCACAACCGTCGCCACGTTCTTCACCAGGATGGCAGTGCCGGCATTGTCCGTGGCGACGACCGTGTTCTCCAGGTCCTCGGGGCTCTTGATGTAGCCTTTGACCCGGATCATGTACTCCGTGCCCGACATTTCCAGAAGCCTGGCGCCAACGTCGTTGTTGCTCTGGCGGACGGCCTCCACCACCTTCGTCAGTGGCACGCTGTAGGCCAGAAGCGCATTCGGGTTGACGTTCACCTGGTACTGCTTCTGAAAGCCGCCGACCGTGGCGATTTCGGCGACGCCCGCCACATCCTGGAGCCAGTATCGCAGGTACCAGTCCTGGAAACTCCGCAGATCGGCCAGGCTGTTCCGCCCGGACTTGTCCACCAGGGCGTACTGATAGACCCACCCGAGCGCCGTGGCATCCGGGCCGATCTCCGTCTGCACGCCCTGCGGGAGCCTGGCCGCAATCTTGCTCAGGTATTCCACGATCCGACTGCGGGCCCAGTAGATGTCCGTGCCATCCTCGAAGATCACGTAGACGTAGGAGAAACCGAAATCAGAGAATCCGCGGATGGCTTTGACGCGTGGAGCGCCGAGCATCGCCGTCACGATGGGATACGTGACCTGGTCCTCGATGATATCGGGGCTTCGATCCCACCGCGAGTAGACGATCACTTGGGTATCGGAAAGATCCGGAATGGCGTCCAGCGGCATGTGGCGAATGCTGTAGACGGCGGCGACGATGGCGGCGATCGTGAAGAAGATGACGATGAACTTGTTCTTCGCGGAGAATTCGATGATTCTGTCAATCATGATGCCCGCCGCCCGGCTGGTTTGGCTCTCCCATCCGGTTCAGAACTGCATTCAGTTTCGATTCTGAATCGACCAGGAAGTTGCCGGAGGTGACGACGTCCTCGTCCGCCGTCAGCCCCTGCAACACTTCATAGTACCCCTGCGCCTTCACGCCGAGCCTCACCGTCCGTGGCGTGAAGTAGCCCTCGGCATCGGCGACAAAGACGATGTCCCGGGCGCCGGCGTGCATCACCGCGTCCTCCGGCACCGCCAGTCGGTCTCCCAGGTCGTAGCCGATCCGGACGTTGACGAACATCTCGAGCTTGAGCAGACCATCCGGATTGTTCACCAGCGCCCTCGCCTTGAACGTGCGGGTG
The DNA here is from genome assembly GCA_016928975.1 of Sedimentisphaerales bacterium. The sequence continues at coordinate 34,124 of JAFGJR010000055.1, forward strand.
GCAGCCTGGAGCACCGGGGCGATGGATACGATTCGGCCCTGGAACGTCCGGCCCGGATAGGCCGGCGCGTCCGCCTCGACGGTCATTCCCTCTTTCACCATCGCCGCCTCGTACTCGTAGACCGTCACGTAGACCCAGACGTTCTCGTCCTCGCTCGTCGGAAGGTACAGATTCGTCTGGGGCGTGCCGCGCTTCTCCAGCGTGCCTATCTCCCCTTCGCTCATCCCCAGCAAAAGGAGCTTTGATCTGGCCGCCTTCAGCAGCGACGACGCCTGGTCGTCCACATAGCCTCCATTCGCTCCCCCGGCTGCCCGGCGGCCTTTCAGCACCTGCAGGTACTCCTGCTGCGCCGTGAACAGGGTCGGATCGTATGCCACTGTGCCCACGGTTACAACCTGGCCACAGAGGTTGCGCACCTGCACCTTGCCTTTCTTGACGCCGATCAGTTGCTGCTTCTCCGTGCTGATGTGGACGCCCGGATGCGATCGCGCCTCCCGGTCCTCATAGACGGGCACGTAGTCCATGCCCATTTCATCCTTCATCGGCACGGGCGAGGTGACCTGGGGGTTCATGGGATTACGATAGTAGAGGACGGTCTTGTCACTGCCGGCAGCTCTGTGCCTGCCTCCCGGCGGGTCGGCCGTCTCTCTCTTCACCAGACTCATCCCACAAATGGCGCAGTTTCCCGGCCGGTCCGACGTGAACGACGGATGCATCGGACAGTAGTAGAGTCCCTTGGCGCCATCTTCTTGCGCGAAGCGATCGTACCACGCGATCAAGGAGCCTCGCTCGACGAACCCGACCCCCGCCGCGGCCAAAACCACGAACACGACCGCTGCGGCAATGACTCTGCTCCTTTTCATTCGTCAACTCTCCAGAGACGAGAACGGCCCGAATCCGCGGCTACTCGGCAAACTGCGGCAGCTTCGAGATGTACTTCTCCGGGTCGGCTTTGAACGTCTCCACGCAGGCGGGGCAGCAGAAATACACCGTCCTGCCCTTGTACTCGGTGAAAACGTTCTTGTCGATTGCCCCACCCATTACCGGACACGTCGTCTGCTCATCGGTCTGGGGCACTTGTGTCGCGTCCTGCTCTGTGGACGCTGGCGTCGCTGCCTGTGACGTCTCCGTTTGCGCGTGTGTTGCCTGTGTCCCTGTCACAGGTTTGTCCTTCTGACAGCCGGCCAGCAGCGTGCCGCCGGTGAATCCTGCCGCCACCGCGGCTACGAGGTAACCCAGTAGTCTCACCTTCCCATTCACGATACGGTCCTTTCAATTCGATCTGCGAGCCACGCCGAAGTTCCGCCAATCGGCATTTGACAATCTATACTATTCCAATAGGAATAGTGTTCGCGAAGAAAGACTGATACGTCGAGCAAATCACGTTCAGGACTATTGACCAGAGGTGCCACCGTGCACGGCGGATGAGGCCTGGTCGCTCCGACCTCGATCATACTCCGCTCCTGACAGGTCCGTGCCGGCGAGCATCTCCAGCTCGGCCAGTCTCTGCTGATGGCCCGTCCAGGCTCGCTCGCGCTCCAACCGGAATTCCAGCAACGCCTGCTGGGCATCGATCAAGTTGAGGAAATCGAACGTGCCCGCGATATAGGCTGCTTCCGCGGCGTTGACAAGCTGCTCGGCCTTGGGCACCAGCACGTCGCCATACAGACTCAACCTACGGCCGGTATCTACATACCCGTACAAAGCCCGCGCCGTTCGCGCAATCAATTCATTCTCCGTGTTCTGCTTCTCGTGCTGGGCTCGCCGCGCCGCCGCACGAGCCTGCTGCTCCGCGGCCTTGTAGCTGCGCCGCCAGATCGGCAGGTTCAGTTGCAGCCCGAGCATGACATCATCGTCCGCCCCGGACATCGAGCCCATGTTCATCTCCATCCACTCCACACCCAGCCCGATATCCGGATAGAAATCCCGTTTCGCCACGTCCACCTCGTGACGAAGCTGCTCGACGTCGAATCCAATCGCCTGAAGCTGTGGGTTGCTTCGCTTCAGCGCCGCGACAACCGCACGCGGATCCACCACCACGGGCGGCGCCGGCTCCTGCCGCGGCCACGGCAACGACGCGCCTGCCGGACGATCGAGCACCGCGTTCAGCTTGACGACGGTCGGCTCGCGAGATCGCTCCAGCGCGTCCAGTTCGTATTGCAGCTCCGCCACGCGGATTTGCGCCCGAATGATGTCCGGGTGCGTAGCGGCAATCGTAAGGTATCTCGTTCGCGCGACCTCTTCGAAATGTCGTGCCAGTTCCAGGTTCGCTCTGGCGATCTCCGTCGCTCGGGCCAGGTAGAGATAGTCGTAGAAGGCGTCCTTCACGTCGAACAACAGTTGCAGCTCTCTCGCCTCGTACCGTTTGTGGGCGGCCTTGGCGGCTGCCGTTGCGGCGTCCGTGCGCGCCTCGATCTTGCCAAACCACGGGAACACCTGCATGATGCCCGCCCGCTGGCGTGTGTTGAGCTGCTCGATGAAGTAGCCGTACGTGAACGTCGGGTCAGGCAGAGCCCTCGCCTGGGGGATCTTCTCCAACGCGGCCTTCCACTGCTCGAACGCCGCCTTGAGACCAGCGTTGTGCAACGCCGCGTAACGCAGATACTCCGACAGTGTCCCAGGTGCGTTGGCATCGGCGCCGAGTGGCTCCGCAGCGCGAAGCGCGCTCGTCGCGAGCCCCACTAGCAGGACCGCTGCCGCAAATATCACTCTCTTCGACATCACAGACTGTCCCCCCAAGGACCTCTCACGCCCAATCGGGCTCGTTGCCGGGCTTCCACTTGACGTTGCAGCCCATGAACACGAAAAACACTCGGCCCCTCGATCGCATGAAGACCGTCGTCGCCTATTCTGCCTTCACATCATAGCAGAAGAGGACGTCGCTGTGGCGGAGATACAGCTTGCCACCGGAGATGACGGGGTGCGCCCAGGCGGGACCTTCCGCTCCCGGCCGTTCGGGAGTGGTGAACGTGCTCTTGAGGTTGTACTTCTCCGGCGTCGCCTCGACCAGGGCAACCAGACCGTTCTCGTAGCGGAAATAGAGATGTCCGTCCGCATACAGAACGCACCCGGAGCCCCTGCCGGGCTGATCGGCGTGCCACATGATCTTGCCTGTCTTCATCTCGATGCACGTGGGCTCGCCCTTGTTGTGGTTGCGGCCGCCGTAGATGTGGTCGCCCACTTTGACGAACCCGCCGTGATGGTTCTGGAACTGATCCTTGCTGAGCCAGTACACCTCCTGTGCCTTCACGCCTCCGCCGTCGGGAACGAGCTGGAGCAGGGCCGAGCCTGTCTGGTAGGCCGTCGAGGTGAAGACGTAATCACCGTCGATCACGGGTGTCGGGATGTTCGCCACTCGGTTGGCCACCCGGTTGTAGCCCCAGAGGAACTTCCCATCGGCAGACACGCCGACGACGCCTTCGTTCGTCAGTTGCACGTATTGCTTGACGCCGGCACCCTGGCTGATCCCGATGGAGCAATACCCGGCCTCATCCCTGCCGTTGGGACCGATATCAGGCATCGCGCATTTCCAGATCACTTCCCCCGTCTTCTTGTTGAGGGCTGCGATCACGGCCTTGTGACCGCCCGGCGTACATAGCAGCCTGTCGCCGTCGATCAGCGGCGATTCACTGAACTTCCACCCGGGATTGGAGGCCCCGCCCAGGTCGGTCAGCAGGTTCTTCCTCCAAATCTCCTTGCCGCTGTCGGCGGTGACACAGACAACATTGCCATCCGTACCGATAGCGTAGATGAGGTCGCCGTCCACGGTCGGCACGCACCGGGGCCCGTCTTCATGAGACTTGCCCACCTCGGCAGCCCACAGCCGTTTCTGAGTCGCGAGATCGTAGGCATAGACGAACTGAGCCTTCCGGCCGTTCTGCTCGCCGTCACCCATCGTGTAGAGCCTGCCTCTGGCGATAGAGACCGAAGAGTATCCCGGCCCCAGCCCCGTGATCTCCCAGAGCCGCTTTGGACCTTCCGCCGGCCATTGCTTCAACAAACCCGTCTCGCGGCACAGGCCGTCGCGGTTCGGCCCACGCCACTGTGGCCAGTCCGCCCCGGATACGACGCCAGCGAGAATCGATAACAACACGCAGACCACCGCAGTCGATCTTGTCGATACTGACATCTTCAAGCCCCTTTCAAGCGTTTCTCACTCTGTCTGCCTCCGGCCGGCGCGCAGAGAATCCAGCATCAGAGGTAGGACGATGTATGGGAGGAAGCTATTTCACTGCGGCCACATCAACACACACGAGATCTCCAACGGCGTTCCTCGCGTGAATCCGCCCATTGGCCAGCACCGGCACGGTCCAGCACTTGCCCTCCAGAATCTGCGCGGACGCCAGCTCCTTATACCCGTCTGGCACAGCTTCGACGATGGTCAGCCTGCCCGCGTCGCTGAGCACGATGAGCTTGCCGTCGGCCAGCATCAAGCTGCCCACGCCGACGTTTGGGCCCGACCATTTCACCTCGCCGGTCTGGAAATCCAGGCATGTGACCCCCTTGGCCTTGCCTGTATCGACGCCGTAGATGTAGCCTTTGCAGAGAACCGAACTGCTCAGCCAGGTTTGCAGGTTCTTATGGCGCCAGAGTTGGACGATCCCCCCAGGCTCGATCCGGAACAGCGCCGCGCCGGTCCCCAGGCCGGAGCAGACAAACAGCTTGTCCCCCGCGATGATCGGGTCGGGGATATTCTCGTCGTGCATCGTCGTCCACGGCTGCTTCCAAAGGACCTGTCCGGTAGCTGCAACGACGCCGTACAGTTCTCTGTGCCCGAGGATCACGGCACAGCTTCTGCCCTCCTGCTCATACGGCACAGCGGAAGCATAGCCTGCCGGGCCCTTCTGGGCCCCCCAGGCCAGTCCGCCGTCCTGCTTTCGCAGAGCCGTACCGTAGGAACCGGCGTTGAGGACGATCAGGTCCCCCATGATCACCGGCGAGCCGGCCAATCCCCAGTTCGGCGGCTCGACCCCGTAGTCCTTCGTCAGGTGCTTCTGCCAGATGATCGCCCTGCTCTGGGCGTCCACGCAGAACACGTGCCCGTGCTTGCTCAACGTATAGACTCTGCCCGCTTCCACTGTCGGCGTTGCGTTGGGACCGCCCTCATAGCTCTTGGGCAAGAGCGGCGATACATACGCGTGCTTCCAGACTTCCGCGCCGGTCGCGGCGTCCAGGCACCGCAGGACATCCTGTTGCTCAGCCTCTTTGCTGTCCCCCTGCTTGCCGGTATTGCCAAAGGCATACACCCGGCCGCCACTGACGGCGACGGAGGCGAAACCGGTCCCGATGGACCTTCGCCACAGAATCTTCACGCCGCCTTCCAACCGGTCCCAGTGCCAGCCTGTCTCGTCCGAGATGCCGTTATGATGGGGTCCCCGCCAGTTCGGCCAGTCGTTCGCGAGCCCAATGCCACTCCAGAACATCATCGTGCAAACGACACCCGCATAGACGACCGGTTGCAGCGATCTGCCCACCATTCAGCCCTTTCAAAACGGTTGGCGCTTTCATAGACTCATGCCTTCAGGCAGTACGTACCAGGCCCGTCGGCCTGTTCAAATCCATAGTAACCTTATATACTTGTCCCGCCAACGACTGTTCGTGAATTTGTGAAGAGGAGACCGTCCATGAAGAACGTCACGCGTCGTGATTTCGTCACCAGTTCAGTGGCCGCCGTGGCTGGACCGGCAGCCGCCTCAGACACAAGTTCGTCCGACGAGGAGGTGCGGATTGTCGCAATCTCGTGCAGTCCGCGAAAAGGCAAGAGCACGGCGTCAGCCCTCCAGGTGTGCCTCGATGCCGCCAGGGAGGTCAGTCCCAGGATCGAGACCGAGCTGATCGAGCTGGCCGGGCTGAAGATCAACGGCAACGTCGCGGCCGGCGTCCCGCTGGAGCCGGGCGAGCGCGATGACTTCCCCTCGCTGGTTCCGAAGTTGAAGGACGCGAAAGTCCGCGGTATCATCATCGGCACTCCGGTCTACTTCGGCAACATGAGCTCGCTGTGCAAGGCCTTCCTGGACCGTTGTATTGTCCTGTATGAGCCAGACCATGCTTGGCATAATAAGGTGGCGGGGGTCGTTGTAGTGGGCGGCTCGCGCAACGGTGGACAGGAAGCGACCATTCAATCGGTGCAGATGTCCCTGTTTTGTCAGGAGATGATCCTCGTCGGCAACGGCAGGCCCAGCTCGCGTCTCGGCGGGACCGTCTGGAGCGGCGCAGAGGGCGGCGTGTTGAAGGATGAGTACGGTATGATGACGACCAGAACCCTTGGCCGTCGCATGGCAGAAGTCGCTCTGCGAATGGCTATACCAAACCGCTCTGCTTAAGCGCCAGGCGCCTCTCTGAAGGCCAGCGCGCCGGTGGGACACGCCTGGACGCATTCAGAGGCCGCAACTTGCAGGCCCTCGGCCAGCGACGCGTCAAATGGGACTGTCACGCGTACATCGAAGCCTCGGCCGACGAATGCCAATCCGAGCTTCTCCCGGAACGCGGAGGCAATCTCGATGCAGATGCCACAACGGATGCACTTGCCAGGCTCGTAAATGACGCTCGGATGCTCCACTCGCTGGACGAATAGCCGCCGCTGTGCTTTGTATCTCGACTGCTGGGCACCATAGACGTGTGCATATCGTCGCAAAAGGCAAGCATCCGCCTTGCGGCAATCACAGTGCAGGCAGCGGAGGGACTCGGCGACGGCCTCTTCTGCACTGAACCCGCCTGTGCAATCAGAGGGCTTTCGCCTCGCCTCCCTGCTGGCCGAACGCAGAAACAGCCCCATCTCCCCCTCCTGAAGCTTGCCCATCCGACTGTTGAATCCTCGTTCGATTCCGAGAACCTGCTCGCCGGTCAGGTACTGGCGGATCGATTCCGCCGCTTCCCTGCCGTCAGCGACCGCTCGTACGGCCAACCGGCGTTTCCGCACGGCGTCGCCGCCCGCGAAGATTCCAGGGATGCTCGTCATGTGGGTGCGGCCGTCCACTCTGATGCCTTCGGACGAGGCTTCCACTCCCAGGCTCTCCGCGTCGCTCGGTTTCAACTCGCCGGCCGCGATGAAGATGGCATCGAACTGCTTCCGGATTTCCCCCATTGTCACAGCGACGCCGACGCGCGTGGCGAACTGAAACGTCACGCCAAGCCGGGCCACCTGAGCGACCTCCGCGTTCAGTACGTCGCGAGAGAGATTCGCCTCCGGCACGCCGTACCGGAGCATACCGCCGGGCTCTTCGTGATCGTCGAAGATCGTGCAATCGAAACCGTCCCGCTGTAGGTAGTATGCCGCCGCCAGGCCCGCCGGGCCGGCTCCGATGATGGCCACCCGCTTTCCCCGTGTCTGCGACAATGGCGGCATGTAAGGTTCACTCGATTGCAGGTCCGCATCCGCCACATAGCGTTTCAACAGGCAGATGGCGACTGCTTCATCGTGCTGCTTGCGCCGACAGGCCTTCTCACACGGCGCCGGACAGATTCGCCCCAGCACCGCCGGCAGGGCAATGTCCCGCTTGACAGTGGCGATAGCACCCTTCAGGTCTCCCGCTGCGATCTGACGGATCATCTGCGGGATATTCATGTGGGCCGGGCAACCCATCTGGCACGGGCCGGCGCAATCGCCCACGTGGTCGCTCAGCAGCAATTCAATCGCGGCTTTTCTCGCATCCCGGACCTCCGGACAATCACTCTCGACTCGCATCCCGTCCCGCGCAAGGGCGCCGCAGGCGGGCACAAGGCCGTTCGCGCCAGCCACCTTGACCACGCACACCATGCAGCTCGTCGTCGCGTCGTGGCCGTGCAGATGGCACATCGTCGGAATCGTGATCCCGAGTTTCTCCGCCGCTTCGAGGATCGTCGCCCCGTCGCTGACTTCCACTTCCCGACCGTCTATCGTGATCCTCGCCATGGCTATTCCACCCGAACCGCATCGCAGGGACAGACGACCTTGCACGTCCCGCACCGGGTGCACTTCTCGTCCACGATCTCGTGCTTCTCGTAGGGCTTCATTTCGATGGCCTCCGCCGGGCAGTGCTGGGCACAGAGCGTGCAGCCGATGCAGTTGTCGGTGATCGTGTACTTTATGAGTGCCTTACACTTGTGTGCGGGACAGCGTCCCTGAACGTGCGCCTCATACTCGTCGCGGAAGTAGCGCATCGTCGAAAGGACCGGGTTCGGGGCCGTCTTGCCAAGGCCGCAGAGGCTGCCCTGCTTGATGATTCCGGCCAGATGTTCCAGCTCCTCCAGGTCCGCCCGCTCGCCTTTGCCGCCGCACAGCCGGTCGAGAATGTCCAGCATCCGGCGAGTCCCCACGCGGCAGAACGTGCACTTGCCGCACGATTGGTTCTGCGTAAACTGGAGGAAATACCTCGCAATATCGACCATGCAGTCCGTCTCGTCCAGCACGACCAGGCCGCCCGAGCCCATCATCGCCCCCGCCTCCGTCAGGGTTTCGTAGTCCACGGACAGGTTGTCCCTGGTTGCCGGGATGCACCCGCCGGAGGGTCCGCCCACCTGCACGGCCTTGAACTTCAGCCCGCCGGCGATGCCCCCACCGATCTCCTCGACGATCTGGCCGATCGAGATCCCCATAGGCACCTCGATCAGGCCGCCTCTCGCCACCTTGCCCGCCAGGGCAAAGACCTTGGTGCCCCGGCTCGTGCCGGTCCCGATGTGCGCGAACGCCTCCGCCCCGTTGCGGAGGATCCAGGGCACAGCAGCGTACGTCTCGACGTTGTTGATCAGCGTCGGACGCCCCCAGAGGCCCTTCTGCGCGGGGAATGGCGGCCGCAGCCTCGGCATGCCGCGACGGCCCTCGATGCTCGCCATCAACGCCGTCTCCTCGCCGCACACGAACGCGCCCGCTCCCGCCACGATCCGCAAGTCAAGCGAGAAGTCCGTGCCAAGGATGCTGTCGCCGAGGAACCCACGCTGTCGGCACTTCTCCAGAGCCTCTGTGACCCGCTTGATCGCCAGGGGGTACTCCGCCCGGATATAGAGGTAGCCCTCATGGGCGCCGACACACCGGGCCGCGACGATCATGCCCTCCAGAATCCGGTAGGGGTATGATTCCATCAGCATGCGATCCATGAACGCGCCGGGGTCGCCCTCGTCGCCGTTGCACACAACGTGCTTTGTCTCGCCCTCGGCGCTGCGAACGGCGGACCACTTGAGGTGCGTCGGAAAGCCTGCGCCGCCGCGGCCTCGAAGCCCACTGGCTTCGATCTGCGCGATCACGGCTGTGGGATCGAGCTCTTTGAGCGCCTTCTCCAGAGCCTTGAAGCCGTCATTGCGCAGATACTCGTCGATGTCCGTCGGGTCGATATGGCCGCAGTGTTCCGTAGAAATGTGGATCTGCCGGCCGAGGAAATCCGACACAGCGCGGTCGCGGACACTGATGGAATATCGCGTGACCGGCTGGGAGTCCTCATCGGTCAGCAGGCGGTCCAGCGCCCTGGATATCGTATTCGACAGTCTCCGGTGCGGCCCCCTCACCCCGAAGTGCCGCTGCACGATGGACGCCGCATCCTCCGGCTGCACACGGGCATAGAGAAACGATGTCCCGTCTGGCTGGACGATCTCCAGCAGTGGCGTCTGGTGACACATGCCGACGCAGCCGACCCGCTTCACGGGCACTCTTGCCCCGGCGCGTGACAAGGCATCTTCCAGAGCTCCATGCAGCCTGCCGCTGCCACGTGCGACGCAGCAGGAACCCAGTCCGATACGAATCTCTCCCGTCGCGCCGGGCTTCACTCGCCGTCGACGATGCGATCGTTCGGTCGCGCGCGCATGCTCCAGCCGCAGAAAGTCGTTGATCACCTTCGAGACGGTCTCGCGCGTCAGATGACCGTACGTCACTTCGTCGATTTGCACTGCCGGCGCCAACGTGCAGCAGCCCAGGCAGGCAATCCGCTCGACGGTAAAGAGCCGCTGTGCGTCCGTGTCGTCGCCGTCGGGGATTCGCAGGTATCGACGGAACTCGTCGTACACCTGCTCGGCGCCTTTGACGTGACAGGCAGTGCCCACGCAGATGTGGATGATATGACGACCCGCCGGACGATGGCGGAACTGATCGTAGAAAGTCGAGACACCCGTGATAGCCGCCGGACCGATCTCGGTCAGCTCGCACACACGCTCAAGGGCCTCCCTCGGCAGATAGCCGTAATGTCCCTGGATCGCCTGAAGGATCTCCAGCACCTTCTCCTTGCCGGCGCCGACCTTCGCGACCACCTCATCGACAAATGTCAGATCTACCTGTTCCATAGAACGCAACACAACGACTCACGGCGTTTTGCCGATGTAATAGAGGTTTTCCGCTCCCCGCAGACAAATCCGGCCATCTGCGAACGCCGGCGAGGCAAAACACTCCTCGCCCAGCTCACACCTGGCGATCTCCTTGAACTCGGGCCCGGTCTGGGCGATGTGCATGATCCCCTTCATGTCGAGCAGGTAGAGCTTGTCGCCCACGATGCCGGGGGAGGCGCGGCACTCTTCTCGCACGTCCGCCTCATACGCCTTCTTGCCGTCCTCCAGACCGGTACAGAGAAGCAGCCCGCCGCTTTCGAGGGTGTACACGTACTTTCCGTCGCTGACAGGCGAGCAGATGTCCGGGCCACTGTCCTCCATGTGCCAGACGACGTGCGTCTTGGTGACATTGCCCTGGCCCGTCGGCCGCACGGCCACCGCCTGGGCATACGGCTCAATGACAATGATCAGGCCACCGGCATAGATCGGGGATGGGGCCGCGTCGCCACCGACGCACTCCGCTCGCCACAGCTCGGCGCCGTTGGCCGGGTTGTAGGAGATGACGAACGGCTTGGCCACGGTAATCAGTTGCGGCTTGCCCGCGACGTCAATCACGATCGGCGTCGTCCAGGAGTTCGGCGTCTCCCGCCTGGCCTGCCAGGCGACCTTGCCCGACTGTCCGTCCAACGCGATGAAACGGGATTTGCCTTCGCTACCGTCCCCCTGATCGAACTGAATGAGAACAAGTTTCTCGTAGGTCTCCAGCGAGGACGCGTAACCGTAGGAGTTGTCCGGCAGCCCCAGGTTCCTGTGCCAGAGCCGTCTGCCCTGGAAGTCGAACCCGGCGACGTCGCCCGTGGGAAAAACCGCATACACGCGGCGCCCGTCGGTCGCCACGGTGGAAGGCGCGTAACCGGTGTCCTCCATGACGTTCAATTCCTTGTCCTTCGGCAGCGGTGCCGTGGGTACATCGCCGGACCAGAGAAGCTGCCCGTTGGCGGCATCGAAGCAGTACACCTCCCGAGTGTTCGGATCGGCGCCGGCGAGGAAGATCCGGTCCTTCCAGACTACCGGTGAGTTACGTCCAGGTAGTGGCACCTTCGATTTCCACAAGACTCCCTCGCCCGTCTTGCCATTCCATTGGCCGGGGATGTTGGCGTACGCACTTATGCCGGCGCCACCCGGACCACGGAAGCGAGGCCACTGCTGGCGCATCTCCTCCGCGGAGGCGAAGGCGGGTCCCGCGTCCTCCGCCTGTGCGAACCGCACCCAGCCGGTCAGGGCAACGAGCAGCCCACCGACAACCAGAACAGTCACTCCCCCGAGCACGGCCAGCCGGGCACGCTTTGCTTCCTTCCTCTGCATTTCTCCCGCATCCGGCAGGTGCTGCGGCCGCGGCAATTGCCTCTTCATCTTGCTCGCCAAGGCGCCTGCCACAACCAGAATCACCACGCTGCCCAGAAGCATGTGGATCGCCTTATGAGCGAAATCCAGTCGCCAGATCCTGTCGCGACGGATCTTGAGGTCCAGTTGGCGAACTTGCGATACGAGCTGCTGGCTCGCCGGCTCTTTCTGAACCCGCAGCTTCATGGCGGCCAGTTTGTTCTCTCGCCACGGCCCGATGACGGCGCTACCGATGAGAGTGGCCACGAGCAACGAGGTGAAGACGGCCGAACAGACGCCTCCCGCAACAGCCGTGTTCCTCGCAGTTCGGTACCACACGTTGTCGTCATGCACGCGAGCCTGTTCCGTTGCCTGCGTCATCGTCACCCCGCCACTGTCTCTGTCTTGTTCTTCCATCGCTGGCGCTGCTTGGGACAATACTGGTAGCATCGCCCACACGCGAAGCAGCCTGCCCGGTCCGCCTCATACTCGCTACGCCCGCGTCGGACGGACAGAGCCACAAGCTTGCCGCCGGCGACGAGCCCGAGGAATCCGCCGAGCAGTGCGCCGCCGATGGCAAATCGCCCACGAATCGCGGTGGCCTCCTCGTAAAGCTCCTCGTTGGTCCGCCCCGTCGCCCGGAATGCGGTACTGGCATCAGTCGTGCCCTCGACCTTCCCGGTCTCCTCCAGGTAGACCCGCTCTGCGGTCCGCACTCTCGGATGCACGCGAGCGAGCCGTTCTTTCAAGGCGTACCCGCCCCAACCCCCGGCGACCACCAGGACCGGCAACAACACCAGGAACAACGCGAGCCGTCGCTTGGCGATCCTGTACTCGCCCCGGGGCCAGTCACCGGTCGGCTCGCGGATGGCTCCGAAGGGACACGCATCTTCACACAGTCGGCACTTGATGCACTCGTCCGGCGTGATAGTCACCCGCCATTTGGACAGGCGCGATGCATGGCGGAGCAGAACGCCGTAGGGGCAGAGGAACCGGCAGTATGGCCGCCCGATGAACAGCCCGATCACCAGCAAGGATGCGCCGATGGCGAGAATATTCCAGTTGCCACTGAGCCGGAAGAAACCGACAAACGGGTCATACCGGCAGATGACAAAGCTGTTGCCGATGGCCGCGAAGAGGATCGCCGCACCGAGATAAGTATACGCCATCAGCCGCAGCCCGCTCTCCAACCAGCGAGGCACCGCCACCGGGTGGATGAGCACAGCGTCCTGGATCGCTCCCAACGGGCACACGGCCCCGCAGAAAACTCGCCCGAAGAAGAGCGTGAAGATCAACGGGAGGACGAAGAAGATGCCGGCCGTGATTGGGATGGCGTAGCTGCTGTCGGCAATCGTGAGCGTCAGGTTCTGAACGGCCCCGATGGGACAGATGCACCCATCCCGCCAGAAGCCGAAATACAGGAGCGAGAAGAGCATCAGGACATAGACGGCGCGACGGCTGCGCTTCTTGAGAATCAGGTACGTCGCCAGCAGAAGCGCTCCGAGGAGGACAGCCGCGTCGAGGTACTCCCGCATCACGGGCTGAGCCGGCGGCGAGGTCGTGGGCGGAAGCTGGTAGCCGCTCTCGAATTCGGGCGGCGGAAAACGGATCTCGCCCAGCGCATTCAGGGACGGGATCAGCAGGACAGTCACGAAGGTTATGATACGGGCCCAGCGCGTCATTCTCTCGGTTCCACCCCTCTGAGCAAGTACGGCTGGTCCGCCGGGACCCGCTTGAATGCGCCGGAAGGACAGGCGGCGGCAATCGCACATTCGTTGCAATTCTTGCACCGGTCGTGACGCACCTGGAGAAAGAGCGACCCGTTGCCGAAGGCGGCACAGCCCTTGACACACTTGCCGCAGCCGTTGCACAGTGACTCATCGATCGTGTACTCGTAGTAAGGGTCCTCGACGTAGGTCCGCTGGATCGCCCCCGTGGGACACAAAGCATTCTCGGCGCTGGTGTCCAAGGCCGTAGGCTCCGGGACCAGGTACCCGGTGCACAGATCGCAATACCCGCAGAGGGCATATGCCTGCACGCACTTGACCGCTGACGGTTCCAGAACGCAGTACGTAGCGCAGTTGCCGCACTGGATACAGAGGTCCGGGTCGATCTGCCAGACGGTGTTGTCGCGGTTGTTCCTGGCGGCGGTCAGGCCGGCGGCGGCGCCCAGCCCGCCGAGGCAGGCGCCCCACAGGCCCTCCCGCAAAAACTTCCGCCGATTCATGCTGTTATCTGCCATTGTGAGTCCTCACCCGCGCGACCCTGACGGATCGCGCACGGGGCAAGCCGCAGTCCTCGAAAACCGCGCACCCCGCGCACACTCCACGGCTGATGCACTTGCCTTCTCGCAAGAACCGGCGCCGCTTCACGACGACAACGCCGCCGGCGACTCCCACCAGCGCCAAGCTCACATTGCGGAGGACGCCGCGAAAGAACTGTCTGCGACCCGGTAAAGGCTCGTTCATTGTCTCGCATCCTTCCTGTTGAAGACGCTGATCACATTGTCGATCGGATCGAGGACGTATACGCGGCCATCGGCGCCGGCGGCCACGTCGAAGGCGGGCCCCTGGCCCTCTTCGGGCCTGTCATAGACCCGAGGTTGCACTCCTCCCGTCAGTTGTTCCGGACTGGCGACCACGCCCACGAAGCCGCCGTCACTGTTGTAGATTTTCACCCTCACCAGACCCTTCTCGCTGGTGACAAAACCACCATCCGGCAGCAGCGCGAAACTCACGGGGTTACAGCAGCCGCAAAAACCCTGAATCTTGACGGAGCGCTCGCCCCACCAGAATTCCAGATCGCCGTCTTGCGTGTATGCCTCGATCCGATTCCGGCCGGGGTTGACGACGCGAAGCAGACCCTCGCGGGAAACCGCCAGGTCGAAATGAGGGCTGGGTACGATGAAGCCCGGAACGTTCCTGTCCGGGTCCTTCTCGCCGATGTGACCGACGAGTGCGCCGGCGGTATCGTAGCGCAGCACGATGCGATGGCCGGCATCCGCGACGAAGATGCTGTCCTCGTGGCGAGCGATGCTCGTTAGAAACGCTTCATCGCCGAGGCCATCCCACGACGCGATGCTCTGGCCTTCGGCATTGAGGACCTCGACGTGGTCCTTCAGGCCGACATAGATACCACCGTCCTGCGCAACAGTCAGACACTGCGGCTCGCCCGACAGCTCGATCGCCCGCTCGAAGCCAACAGCATTGTTGAACACGCGGATGGCCCGGTCCCCGGCGACATAAAGGCGACCACTCGAATCCAGAGCAATGGCGCGCGACTGCGTGAAGCCGGCGCCGACCGGCGGGCCCACCTGGGTGTAGAGGATAAGATTGGGATCGACCCTGGCCAGCTCGCTCAGGTCGTACGCGAACGCGTCGCTGAGCCCGCTGCCCTTCTCACCCGACGCGTCGAACCGCAGAACGGCGACGACGGCCATCGCGATCGCCGCGACAACAATCACGGCGACCGCCCACCGGGTGTCCCTCTTGCCCAGACTTCTCTGCACGATTCTATCCTATACCCTTATATGACAACCATTTACGGGAAGTCCATCCTAACAGACCGGTGAGGCTTCATCAACGCTCTATTACCGGCCGATGTCCAGGCACATCATGTGCGTCAGATCACGCACGATCAGTCTGTCCGAGGCGACCGCCATCGGCCCCCACGTTTCGAGTCCATCCATGATCTTGGCCCGCGCCAATGGCGTGTAGCCGGAAGAGCTGGGCTCGATGAGCGTCAGCAGGCCCGAATCGTCGAGGATGTAGAGGAGGCCATCGGCGATCACGTGCGGGCCGTAGCCGAACCGGTTGGCGGTCGTGCTGCCCCAGACGACGTTGCCTTCCAGATCCAGGCAAATCAACTGCTTGTCCATGCCAACGCCGTAGATATAGCCGTTGTACAGGATCGGCGTCTGCTGCATCGTGCCAAACACATCTGTGGCATGCTTGAATTCCATCCGCGCGACGATCTTGCCGTCACTTTCCGCCAGGCGGAGCATCGCACACCCATAGTCATACTGGCCATAACCGGCCGTCAGGAAGATCCGATCGTCCCCCACCACGATCGGCACAGGCACATTGGTCCGCACCTTCCACTCCTGCGTCTTCCACA
>JAFGJR010000056.1 GCA_016928975.1 Sedimentisphaerales bacterium
GATTTTGCGGCCCGCATCTCGCCGGGTGATATGCCCGCCAACCGGACGCTGATCTCAGCTCCCAGCAAGACGGCGGATATCGAGATGATCCTTGTCGAAGGCGTCCACGGCCCCAAGGTGGTGCATGTCATTGTCATTGCATCCTGACCTTGTATCTGTGTCACGTCGCCTGGTCTGTTCGTTCGACGACGGAAAAGAACCGTAAACCGCGGAATACGCTGAAGACGCGAAAGGAAACGCGGAAACGTCTCAGAGAGCCAACCTGTTCCATGTATTGCACGGCAGGAGCTTGACATTTCGGCGGGTGCGCCGGGCAGACCCGTCGGGTATAATCTCGGCGCGCCCTTGACGGCCATTCTTGAAACTGGAGGCAAACGCCATGACCTTCGAGAAAGCCACGATGCGTCGGCGATCCTTGCCTGCGCTCGCGTTACTGCTGGTTGGCCCGACCGTGGGATGCTCAACCACTCGGCAACCGGAAGTCCGCGCGGTGAACGTCGCCATCACAAACATCGATTTCGACGGTGTCGAGGCGGTTTTCAACGTTGATGTCTACAACCCTCACCCGATCCGGCTCAAGATACCGAAGCTCCAGTATCAGATTGACGTCGCCGGGACTGAGTTCATCCGGGCCGAACAGTCGCCCGGCATCGACCTGCCCGGCGAAGACGTGGGTACCCTGCCGCTGCCTGTTCAGATAGATTACGCACGATTGCGGGAGACCTTTGACCGGTTGAAGGATGCCAGCGAAATCCCTTATCGGCTTCATGGAGCGGCCGTCGTCACGGGTCTCGATCGTCCTTACGATGTCACTCTGGAACACAAAGGAAAGCTGCCGATCCTGCGTCTCCCGTCGTTTTCGTCCGCCCGGGTGAGATTCGCCGATGCTTCCCTGACCGGCGCAAAGGTTGCCCTGGAGGTCGATGTACACAACCCCAACGTTTGCCGTCTCGGCCTGGCCGATGTCAGTTACAGTCTGTCCTTCGGCCCAATCATGGTTGGCCACGTCCGGGCCTCGGCACTTGGGAATCTGGCTCCCCGGTCCAGTGGCAAGCTCTCGTTGGTGGGCGAGATAACAGGTGTCGGAATCGTGCAGCAGTTGGCTCGGGGCGAGAAGCTGGGTGGGTTCATCATGGCCTGGTCGGGTACCGTTCAGACCCCATATGGCAGCGTGACGCTCCCACCAGGCCAACTGGGGAGCGAGTGACCTGCTCCCCGGAATCTGATCCAGTTACTATGAAAGTGACGCCGTGGCTTCTCTCAATTGGGCGGTCAACGCCATAATGGGTCCTGGTCTGCGTGTTCCCGGCCGCCCCGACCGCTGTCGAGGGTCTGCCAACGCAGGTGTTTCCGGGATCAGGGCGTCAGGCGCAGGTGGTAGACGTCGTCCTTCCCGCAGTGAGTGAGCTTGGTCCAGGTCGGTCTGGGCGAATCGGCGATTCGGGCAGGGCCTTGACCCGACAGTGCGGAGGGGGCCTGCCGGCCGCCGATCAGACGGCGCGAGACGAAAACCACTGCTTCATCAGCCAGCCCGGCGTCAAGAAAGGCACCCAGCGTCCGGCCGCCGCCTTCGACCATGATGTTGGTCATCCGGCGGCGCCCGAACTCCTTCAATAGTCCGTTCAGATCCAGGCCGGAGCGCGAGGAGCGCAGACCGAGAATCTCGACACCCAGCTTGGCCAGGCGCCGTGCCTTGGCTGAGCCGATCTGTCGGCGGTCTGTGACGATGATGGTGGGGACCTTGCCGGCCGTTCGAATGAGTTGAGCATCCGGCGGGGTACGCAGCTTCGGATCGATCACCACTCGGCTTGCGGTTCGGCGGGGCCTGCCGTGCCGACAGGTCAGGGCGGGGTCATCGGCGATGACCGTTGCGACACCCACGACAATGGCATCTACACGGCCGCGGAGCTTGTGGGCATATCGCCGGGATTCCGCGCCGCTGATCCACTTCGAGTCGCCCGTCCGCGTGGCGATCTTGCCGTCAATGCTTTGAGCCCACTTGAGGATGACCCAAGGCCGGCCGGTTTCCTTACGTTTGAGATAGGGCCCATTGAGGTGCCGAGCTTGCTGTTGGCACAGTCCGATGCGGACCTGGATGCCAGCCTTGCGGAGGACCCTGACACCTCGTCCGCTGACGGGAGGCAGCTCGTCTCGCATTGCCGCAACGACCCGCTTGATCCCAGCGGCGATCAAGGCGTCCGTGCAGGGTGGCGTCTTGCCGTGATGACAGCAAGGTTCTAGGGTCACGTACGCGGTTGCGCCCCGGGCGAGGCGTCCCGCGGCCTTGAGGGCGTTCACCTCAGCATGGGGGCCGCCGTATCGCCGATGGTAGCCCTCGCCCACGATCTTCCCGTCACGGACCAGAACGCAGCCCACCACCGGGTTGGGCTCGACGCTTCCGCGCCCTCGGGCGGCAAGCGCCAGCGCCCTCCGCATCCAGGCACGCTCCTGTTGGGTGAAGGTTTCAGGCATGGCGACCGGACCTCTACCCGCCTGTCACGAACCGGACTTGCCCGCAGATCCTGCGGCCTCTTGCTTTGCCCGGGCTGACCGCATCTCGCGTCTTTCCCTCCAGAAGTTGAGCATCAGGATCGCCACCCCGGCCACCAGAAGCACGTCGGCGATGTTGTAAACCCAGGGCCAGATCTCCTTCCATCGGCCGCCGCCGAGCGGGATTCGCGGCTCCATCTTCACGAAGTCGCGAACCACACCTTGCTTCCAGGTGCCAACGATCTGGTCTCTGTTGATGAAAACCCGCCTGCTTCGTTCAGGATAGTTGTCGAGAACCAAAGACTTCTCATTGCTCTTTTCCTCGTTGATTAGGCCGGGTTCGAGCAACCGCTCTCTGCCTTGGCGATCAGCGTATTGGATAACGTCGACGATCACGAAGATGCGATCGTGCAGGTTGCCTAACGCGCCGGCCAGGACCAGTCCCAAGGCGATGTGGAGGCTCCATCGCTCTCGCCCGCTCTGGACGAAAAGGTACATCACGAAAGCCAGCGCGAGTATTGATGCCGCGACGAAAACTGGTGTCCACCCCTTGCCCAAGCCAAAAAGCGCCCCAGTGTTCAATGATCGCTGAAATCTGGCGAGGTTCTCGACGATGACGATGCCTCTGTCCGGATCGACATTGGTAAAGGCCCAATGCTTCGACCAGAGGTCTGCCGCAAGACCGACAATGGTAAAAAACCACAGCCGGGCATGCGAAGCCGGACAACGGACCGCCGAGACAAAATGGTGCCCGGAGCTTCCAGCCGAACCACTGGAACTGCAATGACTTGTACACTCCGCCATGAACTTCCGCGGTCTCAGACCGCTTTGTCGAGCTAAACCGAATCGCAGCGTCGGCCAGAGAACGCGGACGCTTCCCGTCGGGCAGCCGTTGGACCCAAGTCAAAACACACTTCTCTGACTAAAGAGCGAGGATTGTAGCGGGACCAACTGGATCAGGCCAGTCCCAGTTCCCGTCTGCGGGCGTACTCAATGCAGTACTTCGCCCAAGGTTTCGCTTGGAGGCGAGCCTTCGAGATCCGCTTGTTGGTGGCCAGACACATGCCGTAGGTATGGTTCTCGATTCTCTCGATTGCCTCGTCGATCTCACGGAGGAGGCTTCTCTCGTTCTCGATCAGGCCGAGCGTCAGTTCCTGCTCCCAGGTGTCGGTCCCCAAATCGGCCATGTGTATTGGCATGCTCGAGCTGGAGCTGGCCCCCGAAGCCTGCCGGATGGCTTCATCTTCAAGATTCGTTACGTCCCGGACGATCTCCTGCCTCTTGGCGAGCAGCAACTCGCGGAACTCATCCAATTCGGTATCCGTCAGATAGGTCTTGGCCAAGCTACCAGACGGCGAATCGTCCACAGAATCACCGTTACCGCCGCTCTCTTTGGCTTTGGTCTTCTTGGCCTCTCTATGGGGAGGGCGCTCAAATATGCCCCCGAACGCCGGGAGCTTTGGCAGGCCGGCGATCTCTCGTGGTTCTCGAACCGGGGTCACCAATTTGGCGTTCGTTTTGGCTGAACCAGCGCCAAGTCGCTGGGCTGATTTCGCCCGTGGCGGGGTCTTGCCTGCGGTCTTGGATGTCGGCGTTGTCTGATTATCCGGTTTCCCTATTTTATCGGCCTTTTTCGCTGCCTTGGCCTTGTTTGTGGTCGCAACCCCGGTCGCCTTGTCCAGTGCCACAGGTCCTTTTCCGGCAACCTTGGGCTTCAGCCCCCCTCCGACGGGTTTGCCCTTGGCCACGCGCTTCCGGCTTGGCGCAGCCTCGACCTTGGGGACACGCTTGGAGGAGCGGGCCGCCGTCTTGGCTTTCTTCTGCTTCGTTGGCGTCGTTTTCTTACCCACTGTCTACCTGTGCTGCACGGGACGCTGAATTAACGTAACCTCTTACGAGACAACAAGAAAAGAAAGATATCTCGCTCTGCAAAGTATAGGTGCGAAAACCCGTACTGTCAAGCTGTTGCCCGCATGATCCAAAACAAGGCGCTTATCGGTTGCCATACGACCTAGCTGGAGATGGGGCGACGGCCGTGCCTTTTTACCGACAAGCGCGCGGTTTTGACGCAGATCTGCGTGTTTCTCGCAACGGTGTCCTCCGAATCGGCTTTTTGGCAACATGTGACGCGAACCCGTCTGCCCGACGCGATTTGGCGGCGGGAGAACGGTACTTGGTTCGGGCAGGTCCTCAGTCACAATAAATTAAACCTAGATATCCAGGTTGAAATTATGTCCCAGGTGTCCTATGGTAGCCTACCGGGTCGTGACAGACCTTTTGGTCCGGATCAGGCTCCGAAGTTGTTGGAGGTCTGCGGGGACGATGCGGCAATGATTTCTCAGACGGCCGAGTACGCGTTGCGTGCCGTGGTCTGGCTCGCGGCTCATGACAGGGCGGCGTCGGGCACATCGGTCATTGCTGAAGGCACAGGGGTTCCAGCGGGCTATCTGTCCAAGGTCCTGCAGTGTTTGGCTCGCCACGGACTGGTGATCTCCACGCCCGGTCGTCACGGGGGGTTTCGGCTGGCGCGAGCGGCGACGGAAGTCTCTGTGCTGGATGTTATCCAGGCAGTTGCTCCCTTCAGCCGCATTCAGACATGCCCGCTTTGGGTTGAGTCTCACGAGGGTCGGCTTTGTCCACTTCATCGTCGACTCAACGAAGCCATGGAGTCGCTCGAGAAGGCGTTTGCAGCGGTCACCATCGGGCAGTTGCTTCAGGAGCAGGGCATTCATCGTCATTCTTGCGGTGCTCTTGCCGGCGAAAGGCAGACTGTCCCCCTTTCCGCAGGTCAAACAGCAAGAGGTAAATCATGAGTGAACTGATCGACAATCGTGCCAAGCGAATCCAGACACTGAAGGAGATTGTCCAGAAGCTCCATCATGGCGCCAAACCTGAGGAGGTGAGGTCCCAGCTCACGGAGATCGTGCGTCACGCCAGTCCGGGGGAGATCGCCGCCATGGAGCAACAGCTTATGGCCGAGGGCGTGACGGTCAACGAAATCAAGAGCATGTGCGACCTTCACGCCGCGGTGGTGCAGGACATCCTCACCAAGCAGGCGGGGAGCGATGTGCAGCCGGGGCATCCGGTGGACACGTTTCGTGTCGAGAACGAGGCCATCCGGCGCACGCTCGATGATCTGAGCAAGGCCATGGTGGATCTCGCGGCACTCCCGGCGGACGCCGAGCCGGGGCTGCCCCTTCGCGGGGCCCGGCAGGCGGCCAACGACCTGATGGACGTCGACAAGCACTACCAGCGAAAAGAAAACCTGCTTTTCTCGTTTCTTGAGCGGCATGGGATCACCGGGCCGTCGAAAGTGATGTGGGGAAAAGATGATGAAGCCCGAGGAGCACTCAAGACACTGCAGGCGGCGCTGCGACAGAGCTACGCAAAGGCCGGTCACGCAGCCGCGGCGCTCAAGCCTGCGGCGACGGCGGCCGCGGAAGCGATCGGTTCTATGATCGACAAGGAGGAGAGCATTCTTCTGCCGATGTCGCTCCAGACGCTGACGGAGGATGAGTGGGGACAGATCTGGCAGCAGTCACCAGAGTACGGTTGGTGTCTCGTCGAGCCGCGGGCCGGCTATGCTCCGCCGGAGTCGTTGCAGGCTCAGGAGACGGTGGAACTGCCCCACGGCCGATCGGTGGCCTTTCCGGCCGGCAGCCTGACTTTCGAGCAGCTTGTTGGCGTGTTCTCGACGTTGCCGGTGGATCTGACCTTTGTGGACGCCGAAGACCGTGTCCGGTTTTTTTCCGAGAGCAGTGGCCGCATCTTCGCACGCAGCAAGGCAATCATGGGGCGCAAGGTCCAGCACTGTCACCCGCCGGACAGCGTGGACGTGGTGGAGCGGATTCTCGACGATTTCCGCTCGGGACGGCAGAGCGTGGCTGAGTTCTGGATCAACCTGCACGGCCGATTCGTGCATATCCGCTACTTCGCGGTGCGCGATCCCAAGGGTGAGTATCTGGGTACCCTCGAAGTGACTCAGGATCTGACACCACTGCGAGCCTTGGAGGGCGAGCGGCGGTTGCTGCAGTACGATACGCCTGGGACGTAGGTCCCTGGCTCGGGTCCGGCGTGTTCCTGTGAGCGCCGACGGGTTCGTTGTAGTGGGCGAGATTCTCCTGCGACGAGACCTTTGCCGGCCGCCTGTACCTTTTCCAATCGCTGCGTTCAGGTCTGCCAAAAGGGGTTCTAGATCGACGCCCTTCATCTCGGCCGCCTGGGCGATTGAGACGTGGCGTGCGACGGTGCGGCGCATGACGGGGTTGGTGATCTGCGTGAAGCCGTGGTTTCTGAGCACGTCGATCGTGGCCGGGTACCAGTCCACGACGTGGCCAACCTTGTGATCGCCGGTGATCGTCGTTGGTTTCGCGTTTTCATCTTTTACCGTCATGCGGAGCTCCGTGCGAAGATGCGCTCGTTCAAGCGACAAGAATCGACACCCCATGCTCAGGTAAAGCCTGAGCCATCTCATCCGGTGGACGGACAGACTAACAGACGAGTTGATCTCTGGACAAGAAGAACGACAGACCCACGGCCACAGAGCGGGGTAACCCAGCGGACCCCCGGTTTCTTCCCTCTTGGCTTCGGCCGTGAGCTCGCGGATGATGAAGCGGGCTCTCCTGCAGCTTACTCGGCCGGTTGGCTCGTCACCCGGAAGGCGATGGGGATCGGCATGCCGTCATAACTGCAAGTGAAGCCGGCCCTCTGCGTGAAAACCGGAATGTCGCGGATCGTCGTCGGCCCCTCGCGGCGAGACTGATGGACGGCCAGGACGGTGGTCCAGGTATCGATTGCGCCGGCGGCCCGGAGCTTGTCGACGAGCCGTATGACGTCGCCGACATCGCCGTGTTCGCGTCCGTCGTCATTCGAGGCGGCGGTGGTGTCAAGAGCGAAGACGTCGAATCGCTCGGCTGCCAGGGCCGCGAAGGTCTCGGCTCGCGGATAGCCGCTGTCGGTACCGTAGTAAACGGTCGCGCCTCGCCACTTGAAGATGAAGCACAGTGGGTCAGCGCTGGTTGCATGTGCTGCTCGCACCGCTTTTGCCTGCAACTCGCCGGCTCGCGTCTGACCTCCCGCCCGCATTTCGTCGAGGACAACCAAGTCGCTTCTGCCGCTCTTGGACAGGTGACCTCTCAGGCGGTCGCAGACGATCTTGCTGCCATGCACAACCAGCGGGCTGAGCCCGGCATCCCTTCGGTCGGCGGCCAGCTCGGCGATGCTCGCGGGGTCGAAATGATCGGCGTGCTCGTGGCTGATGAAGAGGTGCTCGACGTCCTTGGCCGAGCAGCCCCAGCGCCGCAGCCTCCGCATCGCGCCGGTGCCGAAGTCGACCACGGCGTTGGGGGGCACAAACATCGACGATCGCTCGCGCAGGCCGGGACGGTAGGGGCCCTCGTATCCGTCCCAGTCGGCGGCCCCCGAGCCGAGGACGCGGACGGTGGCCGTGGCCGTCGTGATGCCCAGCCGCTGCTGGCAGAAGGTCAGATGGCCGAGGATGTGGTCTTCGGGCTGTTGCCAGATGTACTCGGTGATGATCCGCTGCAGCAGGTTGGACGCCCCGGCCAGTTCCTTGGGCAGTATGCCATCCGAGTCGCGCTTCTTCTCGATCTGTCTCATCATCAGCCCGGTCCTGGCCCACACTTGGCCGTAGTGCTCGCTGTCGACCTTCAGCTTCCGCTCGCCGCCCGGCATGAATCGCACGGTGTAGACGCCGTCGGCCCAGTCACGGGTGAGGAACTCGATCGAGTCGCTTCGAGTCGCGCCGGTCCAGATGATGTGGCCCCACGGATCGATCACGTCGACGATCACCGGCGGGCTCTCGCCCGGCTCGGGTACGGCCATCCGCACCCAGGCATTTGCCCGAGTCCGCACGGCCACCGGCGCTTCGCCCGCCTCACCCGTCTGCGCCGTCGGGGCGGCGCCGCAAGTGCCGATGAAGGTCAGGACAACGAGTGTTCTTCCTGTCAATCCAGAGTGCTGCATGATTCGCGTGTCATGCCAACGGCTCGGCGTGGGCATGCCTTTCTTGCCGCATCTTGCTCCTGTTATTCCGGGCAGAGTATGTTGCCTTGCCTCTTGAATCTCTTGTGGGAGTCTGGTGTCTTCGCTGCGCCATCGAGGAGCTCCCCGATCGATTTCCGGGTTTGTTCGCCGAAGGCGGTCTGCTCGTCCTTGTCACCACGATCGGCACGGAGCCACGTCTTGTAGTCCGCACAGTCGCCTCGCTCAAACGGGAACAGCCATCCCCGGATGTCCGACGCCAGGAGACCTACCGTGAACGGCCGAAGCGAATAGCGACAGAGCAGAAAGAGCCCCGAGACAAACCGGCCTTCCTTGAGGGAGGGTGCAAACACGTCCAGTAGAATGTCCTTGGCGGAGGTCATGATGTAGAAAGCAGCCTCCGCCTTCAGGGCCATGATCCCGATTTCCCTGATCGCGCATTGTCTGCAGCAATCGGGAGTGTTCGAGCTTCCCGTGTGCATCAGCCGCTCGAGATAGAGGCAGTCATGGTTTGAACGTCCGGACAGGCAAGGGGGACTGAGGGGTTTGAGACAGAAGCCGACCCCGACGACGGAGCGCCGCCCCCCCAAGGTTGGCCCGGGCTCCTCGTTGGAGGTTGCGATCGCATCGCTGGTGAAGTCGTAACGGCTGGAACGGAGAAACGCCTTCACCGTTCTGACAGGATGCGGCGCGGCAACATGCCTGAAGAACTGCCATCCGTACTCCCTGAGAAGACTGTGCAGACAGAAACTCAGCATCCGGCTTCATCTCCAAGTAGCCGTTAACCAGGAGCCCTTTCGAGCTTCCGGAGACGTTCTCCTTAGTATCGTCCTGGCCATTCCTGCCGCTCTACCTTCTTGTTCGGCGGGCGAGGATTTGAAGGAGCCAGAACGTTCTACGACTGCCACGGCGTCCGCGTTCGGCCGGAACCAACGCGGCACACGTTTGTGCGTCATTGCGATGTGCATTCACAATAAGACGGCCCCGAGCAAGGCCGGGACCACCTGCATCGTGGTGTTGTCCCATCCATGGGGCGAGACGGCCTCGACCACTGTCGACGCGGCGGATATCAGCATAAGGACAAGCAGCGATCTCCCCGACAAATCCAACTGATGTGCGAGGGCGAAGTATGCGATCAGGGACAGCAACGACGCGGCGAAAACGGCAAGCGAGCCCTCCAGACTCCTGGTCGCCCTGACTCCGGTGAGGGCCGGGGCTCTGTATTCGTGCTTGCCGAAGCGTGTTCCAACCGGTTCGGCCACGGCGTCCCCGAGCCCGGTGACGAGATAGCCGAAGACGGCCGTGGCGGGAAATAAGATGTTGCTGAGCAGCCCGCCGATCAACGTGGCGAAATAGGGCACGATGATATAGTAGGTGCGCCTCGGCTCATCCTTCTCACGGGCCATGGCCTCATACATGAGATGTCCGCGGCCCCGGACCAATGCATACGCGATGACCAGACTGGTCATGCCTCCAAAGAGGCACACGCCGGGAGTACCCCAACGCCAGTGGACTGCCACAACCGTGCCGAAGATGAGAAAATGGAAGCACTTTCGCGTGTACCCGGTCTTGAGCTTCCAGCGAGCCTTCAGGAGCCCGGAGACAAGCAGGCATAGGGCAGCCCAGGCCAACGCCACCGGACCGCCGACGGCCAGGGTCGGCCAGTCGGGAGTGTTCTCGACGAAGAAACGCACGATCGGCTCAGTGTACGAAGCCATGGACTTCCCATCATCCAGCCGCACTAGCCGAGAAGCCGGTCGAAAAAGCCCTGGCTCTGGTCTACGAAGACGTTCCAGCCGGCGGTCGTCAGAGACAGCAGGTAGTGATGCTCGTCGTCCGGCGTCTCGGCCCAGGTTGCAGCATCTGCGAGAATGTGCCGCACATTCCACGGCTCGACTGTCTGTTCACCGTCTTCATGCTGCTGCTTGATCATGATGAAACCCTGTTGGAGGTAGATCGAGACGACCCTCCGAACGCGATCGATGTTCTTGGCGTTGAAGGCGTCGTCCGGAGAAAACACGCGCATCGCCGACTGAAACGAGATGTCCTCGGCAGAGCAATTCCCGTTCTCCGATGCTG
This sequence comes from Sedimentisphaerales bacterium, assembly GCA_016928975.1. Next base: position 10,573 of record JAFGJR010000056.1, read on the forward strand.
TTGCCGGCATCAGAGGACGCGGTGCTTGCCGGCTTCGTTTGACCAGCGGGCGCCCCTGTTGCCGCCATGCCGCCGAGAACAAGGAGAACGGCCGCCGGTGCAGTCAAACCGGGATTGTGCATTGCCTTGCTCCAGGATCTGCCATCGTGCGCTCGCCGGCCTGCCGGCCAGGATTCACACATGACCCTCGTATAGATCGGCAATCGGAAAACAGAGGTCGTAGTCGCCCCAGATTAGGTCGCCCTCCTTGACCATGAACCGGGAGAACGCGATCGGGTCGAGGTAGGCTTGAATGAGGGGATTGCGCGACCGACGCAGGAAGGGA
>JAFGJR010000288.1 GCA_016928975.1 Sedimentisphaerales bacterium
ACCTCGCCGCGAAGATGGGCGGACGGCCAGTCGCTGTCGTCGAATTGCGGCTTGGCCCAGTCGGGAATGTCCCTGGAAGCGTCGAAGTGTTCCTGGAACCCGAGTTGCACCGTGTAGCGGGCGGTCCGGCGGTTGTAGGCCTCCGAGCGGATGCCCTTCCAGTTCCAGTCGGTGGAAACGTCGACGGGTTTGCTGCCGCTCATCCGCACCTGTCCGTCAAGCAGAAAGCCCCATCCCCCGCGCTCGATCGACTGGAAAGTGCTCTCGCCATAATGGTGAGCCAGGGCGGCGATGACATTCTTGCCCCGCCGCAGCCAGGGAGTCAGGTCGATCTTGTCGTATGACTGAAAACGAGGGTCGCAGCGGGCCGGTCCGCGGCAGACGAACTGTCCGTTCACGTACAAGGCGTACCGGTTATCGGCTGAGATCCGCACGCGGGCTGATGTCGGTGACGTTGTCAGTCGGAAAGTCTTGCGAAGGCAGACGTACTCGTTGCGATGCTCGTGGGCCAGTCCCGGGCTGCCCCAGATCCAGAGGCCGTGCCATTGGTCCGGCCTTTGCCGTGCGCTATGTGCCATGCACCCTCTCCGCGAAGAGCGACGGCCGGCTTGGCCGTGACGGCAGGCCCGGCCCAGACGCTCGCATTGTATCCTAGGTCCGGATACAGAGCTGTCAATTGTGTGCACACGGGACATCTGCCGAGCTCATTCGCGGCCCTGTTGCTCCTCTTGGCACGCTGTTTTCTTGGCCCTATCACGGCCGGTCGGATTGCCTGCATTGCGGATGGGGTATTGGATCACGGCAGACGCTCGACATGCTGATTGTGCCCACCACGTTCTGAACGGCGTCGAGACCCAGGGTCGCGCCCCTGAGAGGCTCGTGAAGCGGTTGCTGCTGCTCAAGATCGAGATACCCTCATGGGGTGATGCCAAAACCGAGACGCGGTTCGGCAGGTTCGTCCGGGCGGCGGCCAGAACGATCATTGACAAGGTCGACGCCGCCGCGCAAGTACACAAGCTCACCGCGGCTGACTGGGCCTTCCGAGCTTGACTCTACTGGGAGGCCGCTCTCGATCGACCGGTACCGGTCGATGGACTTGACGTTGCACGCCGTTTCGCGAGTTTCTCACCGTATTCTTATCTTCTGTCTGTATGCTACACACTCGTGGATCCCTGGGCGGTCTGGGGTCCCGGTGATGAAATGGCGGCCGAATAGGGCCCGGTGATACGCAAGTCACTTTTGAAAAAGGAGTTAAGTCATGAAGAGAACGTTGACGCTGTTGAGTCTCGTCGCACTGGCGGTGGCGGTGGGCGTCGTGATGGCCGGAGACGCGCGAGAGCTGTCGCTGGATCAGATCCCTGCGGAGGCCCGGGAGGCGCTGCTGCACTTGGCTGGCGGGGCGCAGATCGTCGCCGTCGAGCGGGAGAAGGAACACGGGATGGAACTGTACGAGGCCGAGTGGAAAAAGGGCGATGGCCTAGAGGCCGAGGCCAAGGTCATGGCTAGCGGCGATCTCGTGGAGATGGAAGAGGAGATCGACGCTGCCGCATTGCCTGCCAATGTGAAAGCTGCCGTGGCGAAGCGCTTCCCCGCCGGGGCCAAGCTGGAGTGCGAGAAAGTGACCCTGCTCATGTACGAAATCGAGGCCAAGGTCAACGGCAAGGAGAGGGGCATCCTTGTGCTTCCGACCGGCAAGATCCTCGGGAAGGCCCTGGAAGGTGACGACGACGACGATGATGATGACGGAGATGACGGCGAGGATGAGCAGCGGGTCTCGCTGGACCAGCTGCCCCCGGTGGTGAAGGCGACCATTCTGGCCGAGGCCAAGGGGGCGAAAATCAAGGAGATTGAGCGAGAGACCACCAAAAACGGGGCGGTCTACGAGGCCGAGTGGGTCGAAAACGGGCACGACGTCGAGATCAAGGTCGCACCGGACGGCAAGATTCTCAAGCGGGAGGTCGAGCAGGAGGACGACGCAGACGACGATGACGATGATGAGGAGGAGGACGATGACGACAAATAATCCGAGCATTCCCGCTAAGGGTGCTTGCGTGGCCGCAGGCGCCATGCCATTCTGGTGTCATGCGCGTCCTGTTTGTCGAGGACTATGAACCGCTTCGGACGTCGGTGAGCCAGGGGCTCCGCGAGGCCGGCTTCGCCGTGGATGTGTCGGCCGACGGCGAGGAAGGATTATGGTATGCGGAGTCCTGCGACTATGACGTCATTATTCTGGACATCATGCTCCCGGTCGTCGACGGGCTGACGATCCTCAAGCGGATTCGGCAGTCGGGCCGAGCGAATCCCGTACTGCTGTTGACGGCCAGGGACACCGTTCATGATCGCGTCAAAGGCCTGGATCTCGGCGCAGACGATTACCTGGTCAAGCCGTTTGCGTTCGAGGAGTTGCTGGCTCGCGTGCGGGCTCTGGTGCGCCGCAAGTACGACGCCAAAGACCCCGTGCTGCGGATCGAGGACCTGACGATCGACACGGCGAGGCGAACCGTGTGCCGGGCGGGCCGGCCCGTTGACTTGACTGCGCGGGAGTATGCCCTGCTCGAGTTTCTGGCGCTGCGCGCCGGTGAAATCGTCTCCCGAACGGATATCTGGGAGCACCTCTACGAGTTTGACTCCTCAGTGGAGAGCAACGTAGTGAACGTCTACATCGGTTACCTGCGTAAGAAGATCGAACAACCGGGGATGCCTCGCCTCATCCACACCCGCCGAGGCCAGGGTTACGTATTGGGGCGATAAGAAGTGCGAACGCTGCGTACACGATTGCTGATCGGAACAGGCGCAGGTGCCACGATCGTGCTGCTGGCAGCCGGCATCCTGCTGTATACCCTGGTCCGCGGTGCGCTGTGGCGGGAGTTTGACGAGTCGCTGGCCGCCAAGGCTCGTTCGCTCGCGGCGATGGCGGAGCAAGAGAACGGCAAGCTTGAACTGGAGTTCGACGATGCCAACCTCCCGGAGTTCAGGCCTTCGGATCACGCGGAGTTCTACCAGGTCCGGTTGCCGGGGGCCAGGACCGTCGCCCGTTCGGCCTCCCTTGAGGGTCGCGATCTGGTCGAGATGGAAGGCCCCGCAGACCAGCCGGTCTTTACATCATCCATCCTGCCTGATGGCCGACGCGTTCGGACGGCGACAATCCGCTTCACGCCGCGTCAGGAGGATAGCGGCGGGCGCTCCAAGAAGCCGCTTGTGGTGACGCTGGTCCTCGGTCGCCAGACAAAGGTCATTGAGGCAACCTTGGGTCGGATCAGGTTCGTGATGGCAGCGGTGGGAGTTGCTGCGATTGTCATTTCTCTCGGCGTGCTCGCCTGGTCCGTCCGCCGCGGCCTGCGGCCCGTGAACCGGCTGGCGAACCAGATCGCGGCCGTTGGCGAATCCGATCTGGGCGTGAGGATTGAGCCTGCGGGCGTGCCGGCGGAACTGCTTCCGGTGATCGACCGCCTCAATGGTTTGCTCGGACGGTTGGAGCGTGCCTTTCAGCGTGAAAGGCGGTTCACGGCCGACGTTGCCCACGAACTGCGCACCCCTTTGGCTGGCGTTCGCTCAGTCCTGGAAGTCACGCTCTCCAAGCAGCGTGAGCCGGAGGCTTATCAGAAGGCGATGCAAGACTGTCTCGGCATCAACGAACAGATGCAGCGGATGGTCGAGAACCTCCTGCACCTTGCCCGAGCCGACGCGAATCAACTGGAGGTGGGGAGCGAAAGCGTCGATCTGGCCGCTTTGGCGCGCGAATGCTGGGAGCCGCTGGCCGGTGATGCACAGCGGAGACAACTCCAGGTCGTGTGGCGACTGAAGGAGCCGTGCATCGTCGAGTCAGATCGCGGCAAGCTGCGCCTGGTTTTGCAGAACATCCTGGGCAACGCCGTGGCTTACGCGGATGATGGCGGGCGAATCTGGATTGAGAACATCTTCGACGACGGGCGGGTCGAATTCACAATCGCCAACACCGGCAGTGCCGTGCCGGAGCAGGATGTCACACGAGTCTTCGATCGCTTCTGGCGGGGAGATGCCTCCCGGCGGTGTTCCGGTCAGCATTGCGGCTTGGGCCTGTCACTCTGCAAGGTCCTGGTCGAGCTGCTGGGTGGTTCGATCGAAGCGTTTTCGTCGCCCGGGGAGACCTTTAAGGTCGCTGTTCGCCTGCAGGCAGCGGGTGATTCGGCGTGAGCCCGGTTACATGGTTGCCGCTAGCCAGCAGCCAGCCGGCCTGTACTCTGCTGTGAGACGAATTCCAATCGCTCCTGCTCCTGAAGCGAGGAGGCGGGCGAGTCGGTCTCAGTGGTCATATCGTTTGACCTCCATCAAACGGGATCAGAAGGAGTACGATCGGAAGATGCGGCTTTGTTATAAGTCCGGGGGGGTGCCGGCCACAAGGGGAGCGGCGGCGGATCGCCAACGCCGATCTGCCCACTGATGGACGCCGCGGCCGGTTTCCGTTAGACTGCTCGGGTCGAGCGAGGGACGGCAGGTGAGTCACGCATGCCGGCCCAACTCTCACGGTAACGTGTATCTGCCCGGCGCGCCAGGTTCCTGTGGGCCTTGAGCGTGTCAGCTTGGCAGTCTGGAGACTCAAGTCGTGGCCAAGTTCTCGCTTCGTCGATATGAGGATCAGGCACGGGTCAGCTTCGTGGCCGCTCTGGCTTCGGCAGTAACTCTCGTCGGCCTCTTGGCGCTCGTGCTTCGCCGGTTCTCACTGCAAGAAATGGCCATCTTCTATGGCCAGAGGACCTACCTGGCTGTCCTGGTCGCGACGGCGGTCACAGCACTGCTGGCGGTGATCGGCTTCGGCTTGGGCATCAATAGTGTCGGCCAGCGTCGCAACGAGAAGCAAGGTCTCTCGTGGGCGGGCTTCTTTGTTGCTGCGGCGGTGCTGGTCCTGACCATCTGCGTGTTTACCTTTTTCTTCTTGCGGGGTGAGTCTGTGGGCCGTTGACACGGCCGCCTCGGTTTCGGGATAACGCCATGAGAGTATCCCTTTTTGTTACCTGTCTCACCGACACGTTCTACCCGGATGTGGCCGAATGCGTGGTTCGCATCCTTCGACGGCTCGGACACCAGGTCGAGTTCCCCAAGGAGCAGACCTGTTGCGGCCAGCCGGCCCTGAACAGCGGCTTCTTCGACGAGGCCCGGGCGATCGCCGGCCGCATGATCCGGGTTTTCCGCGATGCCGAGGTGGTCGTCACGCCATCGGGGTCCTGCTGCTCGATTGTCCGCGAGTACCACCCCCATCTCTTCAAGGATGACCCGGTCATGTACCCGCAGGCCGTCGCCCTGGCTAACAAGACCTTCGAGACGGTCGAGTTTCTGCAGAAGAAGCTCAAGGTCGACTGGTCGAAATGGAACCTGTCGTACCCGGCCGTGGCCACCTATCACTACAGTTGCCACAACCGCGGCATCGAGATGACCCCCGAGGATGTCGAGGGCCTGATCCGGCAGTTTCAGGGCCTGGAGTACCGCCGGCTCGACAAGATTGACCAGTGCTGTGGTTTCGGCGGAACGTTTTCTGTCAAACAAAGCGTTCTCTCGGGGGCGATCGGCCG
>JAFGJR010000057.1 GCA_016928975.1 Sedimentisphaerales bacterium
CGTTCTATCATCGGGCGGACTTCTTCGTCAGTTCCGGCTGGTACATAGACGAGGTGGAGTTGTGGCGAGGGGTGCCGGCGTTCACGAGCCCCATCTATCGTTTCTGGTCACCGGTGAATAGCGTGCACTTCTATACGATCAGCGAGGCGGAACGCGATATGCTCATCCAGGACTGGCCGAGCGTCTGGACTTACGAGGGTATCGCCTATCAAGCGTTTGTTGATGGCGGCCAGGCGGGGACGGCGCCGATTTACCGGTTCTGGTCGGGGCATTCGCATTTCTACACGATCAGCGAAGCCGAACGGGACATGCTGATTCAGGACTGGCCGAGCGTCTGGACCTATGAGGGGATCGCGTTCTATGCGTATCCCGAGGGCCAGCAGCCGGAGGGGAGCAAGCCGGTCTATCGGTTCTGGAACGGCAGCCGGGTGTGTCACTTCTACACGATGAGCGAAACTGAACGAGACATGATCATCCGTGATTTCTCGCACGTCTTCAGCTACGAGGGCGTTGCCTGGTACGCGGAGGCTCCACTGGACGGCGTCGCTTTGACGATGGACAACCAGGCGGGACTGTTGGATTCCCGGTCGGCGCAAGCCAACAGTGGTGAATCGCAGAGCGAACCGCTGCCGCGCCTGCCGGGCATGCGCCTTGTGGACCCCAACCCGGCCAACCTCACCGGGCAGGTCATCTACCTCGATTTCGACGGCGAGCAGAACGTCACCTACAATGGCCCAGTGACGGTCGGTCCGTTCGATGTCCCAGCTTTCCAGGCTACTGGCAGTTTGGCTGGACAAGAGCAGATGATCATTAGTGGCGTCCTGGGACAATTGCAGCAGACCTTCGCTGACTGCGGCGTTACGTTCACTGCGGACAAGCCATCTGGTGGCGTCGTCTACTCCAGCGTCTACGTCGGCGGTGATGATTCGACGTTTGCGCCGTACGGATTGTTCTTCGGGTTGGCGGAGCAGGTCGATGTCGGCAATCGCGCACGCGATGATGATGCCCTGGTCTTCACCGATTGCCTTGGCCAATACATGCTTGACATGGACTCACTCACTGACAGACTCACCCGCATCATCGCTCACGAGGTGGGGCATCTGCTTGGTTACGCTCATGCCTGATAGTCACCACGTGAGCGTCTCTTCTCCTATCCCGCCTAATCAAAAACGCGTGGCTATGCCGATATTCCCCGTATGAGACAAGAAAGCGGGCCCGATGGCCGTGCTCGGCGGGTGGCCGCTCTTGGCCCGGATTCTGACAGTATGGTTCTGCGGAGGTTTCGGCATGACTGCGGATAGAGGAATGCTTCTCAGGATTGTCCTTGTCGGACTTCTCTCCGTCTCCCACGCAGCCTACTCCCAGACCAGTGTCCGCGCCATCACGCGGCCGAGCGTGGATATCACGCTCTCCTTTGTCCAGCCAGGGCGAATTGCCCAGGTTCTGTTCAAAGAAGGTGATGTGGTGAAGGCAGGGGATGTCCTGGTCCGCCAGGATGATGCCGCCGAGCAGGTTCAGCTTGCCCAGCTTAAGGCTCAGAGCGAAGACTTGACGCAGGTGAAGGCCAGCGAGGCGTCGTTGGCACAGAAGAAGGTCGATCTGGAGAAGCTGCAAAAAGCCGCCGCCAGCAACGCCGCGACCTTCCTTGAGGTCGAGCATGCCAAGCTCGATGTGACGATTGCCCAATTATCTTTGGAGCTTGCCGAGTTCGAGCACGAGCAAGCAGGTCGGAAGTACGAGGAATACAGGATCCGCGTGGAGAACATGCGACTGAAGAGTCCTATCGACGGTCGAATCGAGGAGATCGGTGTCGAGGTGGGCGAATCGGCCAACGCCCTGGCCGATGTGGTCCGGGTGGTGCAGATCGATCCGTTGTGGATCGATGCGCCTGTGCCGTGGGCGGAAGCGACTGGTCTGAAAGCCGGGCGGACCGCACGAGTACAGTTCAGTGGGTCAGGCGTTGCAGAGGCGGGTCTAGAGGCTGCCCTTGCACCCGCCACTGCAGAGGGACGCGTGATCTTCGTTGCCGCAGTGGCCGATGCTGCCAGCGGAACCTTGCGGGTGCGAATCGAGGTGCCGAACAAGACGGCCAGACCGGCGGGCGAGCATGTCTTGATCACGTTCGCAGATGAAGGACGATAGCTAACGGGAATCCACTTATGTCATTGCGGCCCGGGGCCGGAGATCTCCGAACGCTTCTACCTGTTATTCTGGTAGGCTTGCTGATCGCAGGCGGGGGATGCGTGTCCGATGAAGTGGGCGACAGATCGAAGGTGAGCACCTACCAGAGACGGCTGGCGGGTGGCGGGCCGCAACTGAGACGGAATGAGCAGGAAATGCCCTCGGCACAGCCTCTGGGATTGCTCCAGCCGGTCGAGACTCGGCAGGAACCGATCCCAAGTCTGCAGGTGACCGTGGACCCCAACACCGGGCAGAAGAACGCGCCACTGACGATCGAGCAGGCCATTGTGCGTGCGCTGGCCAACAGCCCGGAGATTCGCATCGTCAGCTTTGACCCGGAGATTGCCCGCCAGGAGGTCGCCAAAGCGGCGGGGGACTTCGATCCGGTGAGCTTCGGCCGGTACAACTACGGCAGGCAGGACAACCCGGTCAACAGCTTCTTCGATCCGGGAGAATCCGAGACACGGCTGTACGAGGTTGGGGTGAAACAACGGACGATTCTTGGCTCAGAGTGGTCGGCCAGCTACGGCCTGAGCCGCGTCTGGGATGACCTGTCATTGCACACGCTATCGACTCGGTATGAGCCGATGGTCGTGTTCGAGCTTCGCCAACCTCTGCTGCGCGACGCCGGCACCCAGGTGAACCTGGCGGGGGTGGATATCGCCAAGCTCAACTACGAGGCGGCGATGCTGGGCTTTCGGGAGAAGGCGGAGGCGGTCTGTGCGGCTGTGATTACCGCGTATTGGCGCCTGGTTCAGGCTCGCCGCGACATCCAGATCCAGCGCGAGCTGGTGAGCCAGACGAATGAGACGTTGAAGAAGGTCGAGGGGCGTCGTGACATCGATGCCACGGATGTCCAGACGGAACAGGTGGCTGCCTACGCCAGGTCGCGGGAGGCGATCCTGCTGGAATTGGAGAAGCAGGCGATCGACGCACAGGATGCGCTGACGCGTCTGATTTCTGATCCGCACGTGAACCTGGGCAGTGAGTTGACGATCCTGCCAACGAGCGAGCCGCAGGTGATCCGCGAGTTGCCCCAGTCCGTGATTCTGGCGGACCGCACGTTGGCGGTGGCGATGCAGCGAAATCCTGGGATCCAGCGGGCGCAGCTTGGGATTCAGGTGGCCCAGATCAACCTTGACGTGGCGAAGAACCAGGAGATGCCCCGGCTGGACCTGGTGGGCTCGGCGAGAGCTCGCAGCCTGGCGGAGGATCTCTACGATGCGCAGGACCAGATCGACAACGGTCAGTATACCAGCTACGCCATCGGATTGACCCTGGAGTACCCTCTGGGCAACCGCAGCCGACGTGCCGAGTCGCTGCGCAGACAGTGGGAGCGGAGGAAGGCGACGGCTGTTTACCACAATGCGGCCGACCAAGTGGCAGTGCAGGTCCGGGAAAAGGCTCGCAGGGTGCAGACGAGCTTCGAACAGCTCAAGGCGCAAAAGGAGGCTGTGCAGGCAGCCCGGATGCATCTGCAGACGCTGGGGGAATCGGAGCCGATCCGAGAGAAGCTCACGCCGGAATTCCTATTGGTGAAATTGCAGGGCCAGGAGACCTATGCTCAAGCCCAGCGGGCGGAGACAAGCGCCCTTGCGGAGCTCAACATTGCATTGGCGGAGCTTGCCCAGGCGGCGGGGACAATCCTCGATCTGCGGACGGTGGAGGCGTCGCTTTCTTGCGTGGTGGAGCGTCTGCCTGAAGTGGAGTCGCCCGAACAGGAGCCCGACCAGCAAACGCGGCGAGAGCCACCCTGGGAAATGTCGCCCTCATTCTAACCCCTGCCGGCGAAGCCGAGGGTTTCGTCGAGCCAGTGGTCGGCTCGCATGACCGCCTTTCGCTGGCTCAGGGCGAAGCGGTCGGCCCGAGACTGAGCCAGGCGAAACGTTGCCTTTGTCAAGGCAGAGGAGACGTCATCAGATGTCTGAACGTGGCGGCGCTTGAGATATCCGACCAGGTGTGTCGCATAGCGGCAGACGAACTCATCTTCCAGGGACACGATCGCCTGGGCACTTCCAGGATCGCCCTGGCGAGCGCATCGGCCGAAGAGCTGACGGTCGATCCGGCCGGACTCATTCCGCTCGGCGGCGATCACGTGCAGGCCGCCGACCTCGGCCACACCTCGGCCCAGTTTGATATCCGTGCCTCGGCCGGCCATGTTCGTCGCGACGGTGATCTTGCCCGGCTGGCCGGCCTCTGCGACGATCTGGGCTTCCTCACGATGACGGACGGCATTGAGCACCTGATGCTCCAGGCCCTGCACGGCGAGCAGGCCGCTGAGATGCTCGCTGTCGCGCACGCTCCGCGTTCCCACCAGGACCGGTCTGCCGCTCTCGTGGACCTTTTGAATCTCCTCCACAAGGCGTCGCCATTTGCCTTCCTTGCTCGATAGGACAATATCGGCCAGCACCGTTCGAACGCAGGGCCGGTTCGTCGGGATTACCACAACCGGCAGGTTGTAGATCTGCCAGAATTCGTTGGCCGCCTCCTGGGCCGTTCCGGTCATTCCCGCCAAGTGCTTGTATAGCCGAAAGAATCTCTGAAAGCTGATTCGGGCGTATGTGTCCTTCCAGGCAGTGACCTCCAGCCCTTCTTTGGCTTCGATCGCCTGGTGCAGGCCGTCTCGCCAAGACCGGTCCGGCATGATCCGCCCGGTGAAATCGTCCACGATCACGACTTTGCCGTCGCGGACGATATAGTGCTTGTCCTTGATGTACAACTGCCTGGCGACCAGCGCCCTGGTCATGATCTCCTCGCGGCGGCGGGCACCTCTCCAAATCCCCGGCCACGAGGCTGTCATCTCCTCCAGACGCCGACAGCCCTCGCCGGTCAGCTCCACCTCGCGGTAGCGAACGTCGATGGTGTAGTCCCTGGGGTGGCAGAGGCTCTCCGCCAGCTTGACAGCCTGGCAGAAGGCTTGCGTCTGCTCGGGGTTGGGGGCCGGGCCGGAGATGATCAAAGGAGTCACCGCTTCGTCGACCAGGACGGAATCGGCTTCATCGACAAGGGCACAATTCAAGCCTCGCTGCACGAGGCGATCCAGGGGAGACCTTCCACCCGAGGCAATCTTGCTGAGCAGAGCAGACCTGGATCCTCGTAGTCGTCCCAACAGCAATCGATCCCGCAGGAAATCCGCCGTCACTTCCTTGTTTGTGCAGTAGGTGATGTCCGCGGCGTAGGCATTCCTGCGATCCTCGGCGGCCATGCCCTGCTCGACATAGGCTACGCTGAGTCCACAGAACTGGTAGATCCGGCCCATCCATTCGGCGTCTCGCCTGGCCAGATAGTCGTTGACGGTGATGATGTGGCAGCCTCGACCTCGCCAGCCGGCAACCGTCGCGGGCATCGTGGCGGCGAGCGTCTTGCCCTCGCCTGTGGCCATCTCGGCGATACACCCTTTGGACAACGCCAGTGCCCCGGCGACCTGAACGGGAAAAGGCTTCTCGCCGATCTGGCGCGCCGCCGCTTCCCGCACGATGGCAAATGCCCGATCCAGGTCCGGCGCCTTGTCACGACCGAGGCGAAAGACGCGGCTTAGGTCGGCGGCCTGCTCTCGCAGTTTCTGGTCCGCGATGACGGAGAACCGCTTCTCCAAGTCCACGATTCTCTGGGCGCGGCGAAGAAACCGCTCCCGTCGCGGAATACGCCGAGTCAACAGGCCCACCCCTGCATGCCAGAGGGCGTCGGCCCCCTGCGGCAGGGGCTTGTCCTGCAAGTCCTGATCGAGTGGCTGCCAGCTTGCGTGGGAGAAGGTCGCCATTCAGATGTGGAACCTCCTCTGGAACAACCGTCTGGCGGACTGGTACCACTGGATCAACAAAGGCTTGCGTGTCATGGTGAGCCGGGCCACGACTCGCTGGCCGGTCAGGAGGCTGGATGCATCTGGCGCGGCGGGTTTGATGCGAATCTCGAAGAACTTCTCTGCCGCGGTTGTATCCTGCGGGGCTCGTGAACGTGTAGGCATGTCGCCGCCAGCGGCGTAGCCAAGGGCTTCAGAAGGCAACTCGTCGCTGCCGGCAGGGAAGATCTTCTCGATGCGGCCCGTGAGAGTCCGGTCGGGCCGGCCCTTGATGCGGATCTCGACCTCTTGACTGGCCTGCTCGAAGATCATGGCGGCGACATCCTGACCGGCGGTCACGCGAAGGATCAGATCGTTGAGGCTGCCGACGAATCCGATCGTGTCGCCTCGCCTGAGGTATGTGCCTTTGCTGTATTCAATCTCGGGGGCTATCCAGATCCCTTTGAAGGGCGACCTCAAGTTCAGCTTGTCCAGTTGCCACTGGACGCGGGCAAGGCTTTCGTCGAGGGCGTCGATCTGCTCTGCAATGGTCTGCGCCGCGGCAGTCTCCTGGATCTCGGCCAGACGATAGCGTGCCTCCAGGCCGCGTCGTTCCGCCAGTAGGATTGCCTTCTGCGCCTCCAGTTCGCGGTTGATGGCCTGCACCAGCGGCGGGCCGTCCGGAGAAGCTGCCGACTGCGAGGGCAGGAAGTCGGTGACAAAGCCGTCGCTCTCGGCGTGGATCAGGGCGAGTTGTGCAGGCTCGACGATTCCTTCGATTCGGTAGTGGTCCGGCATACGAACCAGGCCGATGAGCATGAATGTTGCGCACAGCCCGCCTGCCGTGGAGGCAACCGCCCGGCGGCGATTGCGAGCCAGTTCCGGACCTGTCGCCAGGTACCTGATGAACTGGACCAGCGGGGCGATGAGCCAGCCACCAACGGCGGCTATCGCAAAAAGCGGAACGAGGATGAACAGTTGCTCAGGCAAGCGGCGATTGAGGAACAGGAGAATGCGGATGCTGATGTAGACGCGATAGACGGTCGAGGTCGTGCCGTAAAGGACAAACCAGACCGTTTCACCGGGACCACAGGCCGGGTTCTGAAGCTTCTTCACGGACCAGACGTATCGCTTGACGAGATAGTAGATGTAGTTTCTGGACCGCTGAGCGAGGTTTGGGATCTCAATCAGATCGCAAAGGACGTAGTACGCGTCGAATCGCAGCAGGGGGTTGCCGTTGAACAAGACCGTCGAGACACTGGCCACGAAGATGACGTTGTAGGCGATGATGTGGAGGGTCCCCGTGGAGGTCTGGGCCCAGACGATGGCGGCGACGGAGGCGGCCGCCAATTCCGCCATGACTCCCGCCATGCCGACAATGGCCCGGTGCCATTTGCTGCGAAAGGCCCAGGCACTGGAGGCATCGACATATGGTAGGGGGAGAAGCACGAGGAACATCACACCCATGCTGTGCACGTCGCCGCTGCTGCGGTTGAGCCGGCCGAACCGCTTGCAGGCGAAGGCATGGCTGAACTCATGGCAGACCTTGACGAGCACAAAGCTCAGGTACAACAGGATCAGGTTACCCGGGTCCAGGACATCGGCGCTCTGGGCAAACAATTCACCGGAGTTGGCGATGACGAAGTACAGTCCCGCCGCCAACAGGACGACCCACAAACAGAAGCCCGGCCAACTGAAGAGGGAGCCGAAAACACCGACCCAACGGTTGAGAAAGGCATCGGGGTCGATCAAGGGGACTCGCAGGAAGAGCAGGTTCGCCAGATAGTTCAGGACCTGCCGTCTGACTCGCCGGCGATAGCGGTTGAGAAGCCCCTGTGCGTCGGGAGGCATGTCCACGTGCAACAGGTTCATCGCGTACAGTTGCCCAAGCAGTTGGATCACTTCCCCCTGAGTCGGGGCGCCATCGCCAAGCTGCTCATTGCATAGCTGCCAGACCTGTGCCACGGTTCGTCGGCCGTCGAGGGCCCCGGCAAAGCGATAGGCGTTCTCGGCAATGCGAGCGTATTCACTGTTGGCCGGGTTCTCCAGGACGTACCACAGTTGCCCGCGGAAATATTGCCGGCGGATGTTCACGTCGGACAATAGTCGCGGCCGCAGATCCGCAACGCGATACCATGCCTCGTGAAATGTCGGGCGGTCTACCGCCATGTACGTGCTTCTCCCCTACAGCCACAGCTTCATCCGGATCCAGTTGACTACCTTCCTCGTCCAGATCCACGCATAGTGGCGTTTCTCGATCGTGACTTTTGCCACGCCCTCCATGCCCGGCCGCATCCAGGGCCGGTTCTCTGACAGCTTGGCCCGCACCTTGAACACGTTGCGGTTGTTGACGACCTCCGCCGCCGGGTTGACACGCTCAACGACAAAGCGGATTCGATCTCCGGGATAGGTGGCGGTGGCCAGATAACCCTCCTGGCCCACGGCGACATCCGACACTTCATCCTCCGAGACGTACAGTCCTGCTCTCAGAGAATCCAGCGGAGCGACTTCAAAGAGCACCTTGCCGGTCTCCACAGGAGCGCCGATCTGGCGCTTCAGATCCCCGGCCACCAGCGTTCCGGTGACCGGCGAGAGAATCCGTGCCTGGCCGATGCGGTAGCTCAACAAATCCATCTGGGCCTGCGCTTTGTCGGCGCCGGCCTGGGCGATTTGGGCCTCGGCGGTCTTGCCGTCCCGCATAGCAGCGTCCGACTGCTTGAGATAGCCGGCCTTCTCCGCCCTGGCGGAAGCCAATTGCAGGCGCAGTTCCGCCGTGTCCAGCTCCGCCAGAGCCGTCCGGCCCTCAACGATCGCGTCGCCGACCTCTACATCGACGTCCTTGATGAATCCATCAAACGGGGCCGCGATCTTGCATTGAGAGACCGCTTCAAAGACAAAGGGCGCCTTGACCTTGTACCAGCCTTTGGCGAAGACCAGGAACAGCAGCAGGGCCAGGCCGCCGAGGATCGCCAGCTTGGTCCAGGTGTACTGGGCTCCCAGCACGACGGCAAGCCCACGGCGGGCGTTGGCGGCGATTCTTGCTCCGATCCAACGGTCGTAGTGGTATAGGTTCAGGAGTCGCGGAGCGCACAAATCGCACGCCAACCGGATGGTCTCGGCCTGGTCGTCCGTGAACGCCTGGGCGGCCACCCGCTCCAGCGTGACTACGGCCGCCGACCGGCCATCCTCTCGCAACGGCAGACTCATCAGCGCGTTCCGGCCATGATGGTCCGACAGCTCGCCGGCTGCTCGCGCGATGTAGGCGGCGTCGGCGGAAGGAGGGTAGATGACCTCACAATCCTGATCGAGACACTCCTCCATGGCCGCCTCGATGTCCTGCACCAATCGCATCTTGCGGCTGAAGTGCCCGGTGTGGCTCATGGCTTTGACCTGGACGTAGCGGCCCTTGAGAAAGCCTACACTGACTCGCTCGCACTGCCACTGGGACGCCATCTCGTTGCACAAAGCCATCGCCACGCCCCGAAAGCGGTTCTGGCGGTTGATCCCTGCGAGAACATCGAGCGCACTATGCAGCTTCAGCGGGGCTGTCTCTTGGCCGAGCCGGGACAGATGCTCGCCGGTCATGCCCACCAGGCCCACGGTAAGCTCCAGCAACTGCCGAGCCCCATCGAGAGCCATCTTGTCGGCCGTCTTGAGCAGGAGTGTCGTCACGAGTGGTCCCTGATCTGCGATTCGCAGGGGGACGACGACCACGTGGGTCTGAAGATCGCCGCCGACGGGTAAGGTCACGGCGACCGTGCTGGAGGACACCTGGTTGGCTGCCTCCGCTGACCGTCGCAGCCACGATGTCGGCTCCTGCTCCGGGCCGCCGGCCGGATGCACGGCCACCAGTCGAAAGCCGCCACCGCCATCCAGTTGTAGTACCGCGCCTCCCCTGGCGCGACAGCACCGGCACTGGACAGCCAGAAGCTCCGCGAGAAACGGGCCGAGCGCACCGGGGTCCCCGGCGGACCTCACTCCAGACGCAGAGGGTTCCTTTGCCTGCGCCGAGCCCTGAACACGGTCATGTTGCATATGCCGCACCCATTCGCGAAAGAAGGCACGCACCCATTTGCATGTTACACACCCGGACGGCGCTGATTCCCGGCGACAGAGGCTGCTTCCTGTGCCACCGCCTGGACGAAGGCGAATATCTCCTCCGGGCTTGGTGAAACCCGATCCTCGATAGGGACATCGACATAGAGGAGGTCCACAGCGTCTTGCCCCGAGTCGATGCGAGTGCACAGGATCGCTCGTGGGCTGTGCTCGTCGATCAACGAGATGGTGACCTGGGTATCACAGGAGAAAATGCTCTTGGTCATGAGCGGTCGTCCGTTCGCGCGAACCGCCTCCAGCAAGCGGTGGGAGACGCGGAGGCCCCGGTGAAAGGGGTCCATTCGATTGGCGGACGGGGCTTGTGTGTCCTCGCCCGTGCCGCCGAAGTGGCAGGCCACGATTTCAGGGATCTTCGGCATGGGCTGGTCCGCCGATGGAAACCGGAAGATGACAGCCGCGGTGGTCGAGCCTTGTGCCAGAGCTCGGCAAACCTCCACATATACGGCGTGCAGGTCGGTCAATTCCGACAAGCGTCCTCTCACCTGATTGAGCTTGCCGGGACAAGGCTGAGTCGTGCATTCTTCAATCCGGGGCCGATCATAGAAGACCTCCGTGCCGAAGTCCTCGACGATGATCTTCGGGCATTGCAGCCCAGGCGTGACGACAGGGCGGTGTTCATGCCCTTCCCCCAGTAGCAGAGAGACGGGGCCAATCTGCACGACATCATCTGCCGTAAGGTCGCAGGAGTCGATGCGTTTGCCATTGACGAAGGTCCCATTGCTGCTGCCCAGGTCCTTGATCGTCCAATGACTGGAAGGCGCCCAGGATATCTCCGCGTGTCTGCGTGAAACGTCAGCTCGATCGATCACGACGTCACAGGTGGGATTGCGTCCGATCACTGTGCCCTGCGGCTTCAGAGGGACCCGCCATGTCTCGCTGGGGCTGCACACCGTCAGCATTGTATCGGCCATGTTGATCTCCTTCATCGCTCACATCAGCGCGCCGCGTTGCGGTCCCCGGCTGCCTGCTCAGCATAGAGTATCGACACAGGTTGCGCCATGTCAACCGTGGGCGTCGCATCGGTGGGGCGTATCGCCTCGTCTGGACCGTCGCTGCCAGAAGCAGGGGTCGCATATCGCGGCTTCCAGAACGGCTGGCGGCTCAAATTACCCAAATTGACCCAGGTTTTTTTTTGCTTGCGATTTGAATGCCACCGGGTATAATCTTGCCTTTCGCCTGAAGCGGCATCGTGGATGTTCTGTGGATCGCAGGTTCTTGCCGGCCATTTGTAGCGCCCGTGTTGGATTGCGGAATTTCACCTTTGTGACCAGGAGTGGCACAAATGGGACCAGAGCGAAAGGCGGCACCCTTCGTGCGAGTGTTGCGGATGATTCCGCTCCTGATTGTTCTGCCCCTGCTCGTTGTCTCAGTCCAGGGGCGGGAAGGCGCGGTCAGGGGACAACCTGAGGGGGGCTTGACTCAGGCAGGACATCCGCCGGCGGCCCCATCGCAGGCCCCGGATGCCACGGAGAAGTATCTTGTCCGAGCGATTGAAATCAGCGGCAACAGCCTCCTGTCGACGCAGGACCTGCTGAGGAATATCCCCGCCCTTTACCAATCCCAAGGCAAGGATGCCGGTGTTGCAGCCCAGACATACGACTTTGCAGTACTCAGGGATGTGATCCGTGCGCCGGGCGCGTTGCGGCAGGTGTCCGAGAGCGCGATCAAAGGGTTCACCGACTACCTGCTGTCGCGGTACAACGATCGGGGATACGCCGGGATCTACGTCTATGTCAGCGCCAGCGCGATCATGGCAGGGGACTCGCCGGCCGGCGGCGTGCAACGCCTGGAGGGTGATATCCTGCCGATTCGGATCATCGAGGGACGAGTGGCATCCATCGAGATGAGACACTACGATGCCGACGGCGACAGGAAGGACAAGGGCGTTCTGAAGGACTCCCTGGTTGCGGCGTGGTCGCCGGTGAAACCGGGGGAAGGGATCAAGAAGAAGTCATTGGACGACTTCGTGCGGCTGCTGAACGAGAACCCGGACCGGTATGTCCGGCACAGCGTGTCGCGCAGTGACGAGCCGAACTCGCTCGACCTGATCTACGCGATTTACGAAGGGAACCCGTGGCATCCGTACATACAAGTCGACAACTCCGGGACCGACGAGCGGCAGTGGAGTCCTCGAATCGGGCTCATCAACACCGATCTGACCGGCCGTGACGACCGGCTGTCCCTCATGTATCAGGCCGATCTGGACGACCTCAGTGAGAACTACGCCGCATTCGGGAGCTATGGCATTCCCCTCCTCACACCGAAACTCCGTCTCAGCGCCTTCGGCGGATACAGTGAGTTTGACATTACACCACAGGCGACCGGCGGACTGGTGAACTTCCTCGGAGCCGGCTCGTTCTACGGGGCCAATCTCCGCTACAGTGTCGTGCAGGTGCGTGACTGGTTCTTTGACCTTACCAGCTCTTTTTCCTGGGAGAGGAGCAAGATTGATAGCGATCTGGGCCTGAGCTCCACCGTCAACATGCGTCTCTTGGGGCTGGGATTCGAGGTTCACCGGGGCAGCGCCATGTCCGACACATCCCTGTTGTTTGACGCCCTGCACAATGTCGGCGGCTCGGACCTGGATGATTTCGAGGAAGCCCGGACCGGCGCGGACCCGGACTTGGTCAAGTATTTCCTTTCGCTGAGCCACAGGCAGTACCTGGACAAGGCTAAGCTCAACCACATGGGGGGCAGTTTCCGGACCATTCTGACGAGCGACCGCCTGGTGCCGGCGAAGATGACGACCTTCGGGGGATTGTATTCCGTGAGAGGGTATCCCGAAGATGCTCTCGTCGCCGATGGCGGCATCCTGGCTTCCTTGGAGTACCGTCGGTGTCTCATCCGGGACCTCGGCGCAGGGAAACGTGCCAGGAGTGACACGAACAAAAAGACGTGGCCGGTCGATGTCTCTCTCCTGGCGTTCACGGACTACGGACAGGCGAGGATCGAAGATCCGCAGCCGGGCGAGTTGAAGACCCAGGACTTGTGGGGCATCGGGCTTGGAACGCTGATCACGGTCGGCAGCAAGTTCGAAGCGCGCGCCTACTATGGCTGGGCCTTGCATGAGATTGTCCGTCCAGGCGACGATCGCATCCTGGCCGATGAAGGGGACGGCGCATGGAACTTCAGCTTCTTGCTTCGCTGGTAGGCA
>JAFGJR010000289.1 GCA_016928975.1 Sedimentisphaerales bacterium
CTCCGGTTTAGGAAACCGATGCTCTATCCTACTGAGCTACGGGCGCGTCTTTCATAAGTCTCGTCACTGTAACCACTTCCCGTCGCCGTCGTCAACACCTTTTTGCCCGAAATCGGCGCGCGTGCCAAGCGCGTGCCAAAATCGCCGCCCATGGCCGCCCGCGTGGCCGCCCTCGCCCGGTCGACCAGATCGGTCCGTACCGCCAGATAGAACCGATGGGTGGTCGAGAAGTCGCTGTGCCCGGCCAGTTGCATCACGTCGTATTCGGTCAGCCCGTTGGCCAGCCACCTGCTCAGACACGTCCGTCGAAGGTCGTGGAATTCGCCCGTGTCGATTTGGGCCCGCTCCAAGAGCATGCGGAACCCGCGGTCGAAGTTGTTCGCCGGACAACGCCCGTGACGCACGGTCCACTGGCCCTGCTCGCGAAGCTTCTGGACACACTCGTAACGGGCCGGGGAGATGAACACGTAAGGATACAGCTTGGTCTGCCCCGTACGGCGGGCGGTCAGAAGCTCGGCCAGCTCACTGGTCAACGGCAGCGTCCGCCGTTCCGCATCCTTGATCCGCCATTCCCACGTCTGTGCCGTATTCTGCTTGGGAGAGACGCTGATCGTGAGCCGCGTGAAGTCGACATCGGCCCACGTCACGTTCAGCAGCTCTCCCCGCCGCATCGCCGTACACAGCGAGGTGGCGACGAGAAGCTCCCAATCAGGCGCATCGACGCGTCTGGGCTCCTGGGCGGCCACTAGCAGACGCATGCACTCCGCGTCGCTGTATACCCGGACCTGCCGGGCCGGCACCTTGATATGCCGCACGAAGCGAAATGGATTCTCGTCCAACTGACCGCGAACCACCGCCAACTGGAACAGGCGTTTGAGGCACCCGATTTTCTTGTTGGCCGTGGCAGGGGAGTTGCCCTTGTCCAGGCACGCCTGGATGAACGCCTCGCCGTGGCGGTGCCTGACCGTCCGTATGTTGATATCGCCAACGGCTTCTATGAAATGCCTCATCGCTATGTCACGTTCCAACAATGTGCTTTCTCGGACCTGCCCACGTGTCCGCTCCAGGCTGTCGGCCAGAAGCTCGCTCAGACGCACATCTTCCACGACAACACAGCCCATTGACAGCTCCCGCTGCCTCTGGGCCCGTTGGCGTTCGGCCTTCTGACGGTCGGCGTGTCCGAGCGAAACCCGTGTCCGCTTGCCATGCTCGTTCTTGTAGTCCAATAAGTACGTGAACCTGCGGCCGTCCCGTGACGGCTTCGTTCCTAACCTCACCAACTGTTTCGCCATTCTGCCTCACCTCCTTTCGGGCGTGAGTTGGCAAAGCCGGTCCGACCCCAATGTACGGTATTGTGACCGGGATGAGATAGGGAATTCACCGTCCGGCCTCTCTTTCGACCTCTCGCTGAATCCAGGCTTGGATTGCAGAGACGGGATAGAGCGGCTGTTTGCTGATGTGAATGTAGGGGAGGCCCCGCATCCGTTTCAAGTGCTGGATGACGTGACTGTGGTTTCCTGCCTTGCTCACAATGGGGATTCTGAGAAACTCGATCAACTCGGCTTCTGTCATCAATTCAGATGCGTTCGTATTCGTATCCAATCTCAACATGCACATGTCCATGTCACTGTTTCCTGATTGCGTCCGTTTGCTCACCAGGATTGTCGTTCTCATAAGTTCATACCAGACGAGCCTCTCTCCGGTACCGCTCGATTCGCTGGTATGTGGCCTGGAATGCCCGGCGGGTCTTCATGAACTCCCGGAGAACCTGTCTGGCCTCCGGTGAATCGTTCCGAGCCAACAGACTGTTGACGCTGTCGCTCAGCGCGATGTGGGCGTTCCTCAGAACCGTGACATCCACGAGTAGGTCGTCGGTTCTGCCGAAAGCCCGCTGTGCAAGCAAGGACTTCCGGCTGGCGGTGCTCAACGCGTTGCCTGCCTGGCGTTTCTTCTCCTGGTACTCGGCCAGTGACTCGCGAGCTTCGAGCGTCAAGGTCTCGACGCCGACGATGACCTGATCGACGCGTTTGCTCAAGGCCGCAAGGGCCGCGTGATGCTCAGCGATTCTCTTCTGGAGATTCGATGCTTCCATAACTTCACCATCCAGCCACGTAATCAGTTCATTTTCCTGAGAGCAGCGCCAAGGGGGGAGCACCCTCTATCCAAAAGGGATTCCGGATGGTCTTCCGGTGGATTATCACGAGCTTGGTGTTCCCTCGTATGTCGCGTGTCTTGGGCTGAACCAGTGGTTGGTCCTGTTCCATAAGGCGGCCTTTACAATAGCTGTTCTTGGTTTTGAAAAGACCGGTGTGAAGTGGCCCTCTGTTCATCGAATCCTCCGCAAATGCGACCGGCAATAGCAAGGGAAGGAACACCGGAAAAATAAATTCAGCAAGCCCTCGAAACCGGCCCCGCCCTGAACCGCCTCGAGCCTTTTGCCAGGAAGGACCCGTGGCTGTTCCTGCCACCGAGACCCCCGAATGACCATAGGAGTGATCGTGAGTGGACAGGTTGTCGTGCCGGTCATGCATAGCGAGCTGGTTCATGTCCAGGCCTATATGACCAACGAGGAGTTCCTCACCAGCTATGGCTTAGTGCAGGGACTACCCGGTCCGATGTTCAGCTTCGCGGCTTACGCCGGCGGCCTTGCGGCCCGTGGCGATTCCACGGCGTTTCAGATTCTGGGAGCGGCAATTGGTGGCGTCGGGATCTTCCTGCCCGGACTGCTCTTGATCTACTTCGTCTGCCCTGTATGGGAGGATCTCAAGCAGATTCGTGCCGTGCGCATCTCGCTGCGCGGCATCAACGCCGCGGCCGGAGGATTGATTGCCATTGCCGCCGTCATCCTCATGCAGGCCGGCGGGCTGTATCTCGACAACCTTGCGGTCACTGCCGTAACCGTTGTTTTGCTTGCTTCCCGCAAAGTGCCCGCGCCGGTGATTGTCGCTGCCGCGCTGGCTGCGGGATTCCTGCCCTCTACGTGAACAAACGGA
>JAFGJR010000290.1 GCA_016928975.1 Sedimentisphaerales bacterium
CCACGCGAAAGGGCCTGGATTCCCGTCCCCGATCGGAGCCGAGGACAGGCCCTGCGCGGGAATGACAAGAGTCTCGTAGGGTGTGCACCGCACACCGCTGCTCTGGTCTCTCGGATATCGGTATTTGATGATCAATCGGTCTTCTCGGCATAGGGATCGGCGTCGCTGTTATACATCTCAACCGCGATCTTGAGTGTCCCATCGGGTTGCCGTTTCCAGATAGTGACGTACTTGCCCTTCTGCTCCAACGGCTCTTTGCCGCCGGGCAGGACAATGGCCTGGCGAAAGGTCCCGACCTCATAGACCAGCTCGCCGCTGCCCTGCACGTCCAGCGCCGTCGATTCCAGGGCTGCGAACGTCATCCCCATCGCCAGGATGGCCTCGGTCTGGCGTTTCAGGTCGGCCTTGCCCTTGACCATGGGATGAAACTCGGGCATGGAGATGACGTCGTCGCAGTAGTACTGCAGCATGGCATCGACGTCGCCGGCCAGAAAGCACTGCTCGGCCTTATCGCCGATCTCCTCCACCCTCGCCTTCAGATCCTCCGTCGCCTCCCGGCCGGCAAGCATCCCCGCGCCCTGCAGCACCACGATCCCACCCAGAACCAAAATCGCAACGTTCTTCATGCCAGACTCCTCTAAACTAAAATAGGGACGGACCCTATTTTAGTTCGTGTGTCCGTCTCCTTCTTCTTGTCCTTTCGGCCGCCCGTGCGGCAGGGGGCGGAGGCGGCGGCCGAGCTTCGTTTCCCATTTGTGCACAAAGGCGGCATCGGCAAACGGCCGGCCCCGATGGGTGCAGAGCCGGAACTGGCGCC
This sequence comes from Sedimentisphaerales bacterium, assembly GCA_016928975.1. The sequence continues at coordinate 818 of JAFGJR010000290.1, forward strand.
GATCGTTCTCGTTGTCGAGCTTGATCAGTTCATTCTTCCACCATGACGGATCGACCTGCCCGGTCCACGCCGCCAGGTCGAGTAGCCCGGATGCATCGGGACCACCGCAGTGAGCGGCCGCACTGCTCCAAATCCAACGCCACGGCTTGCGACAGAGCCCGGCCCGCACCGGATTGCGTTCCACATAGGCCAGAGCCTTCCAGAAATGGGCCGTGCCGAGCGGGCACGAAAAGAAACGGTCCTGCCAGAGGTGGCCCCGGCGGCCGTACCGCCGATTGACATACTGGGCGTACAGCTGATTCGTCCGTTTCATCGCCATCCCCAGGGCCTCTTCGGCCTGCGGCGTGACGATCATGTGGATGTGGTTGCTCATCAGGCAGTAGCCCTCGACCGTCAGCGCGAAACGTTCCGCCGCCTCCTGAAGCTGCGCCAGAAACACCTCTCGGTCCTCCTCCTCGGCAAAGACCACCTGACCATCGTTGCCCCGCTGGGTCACGTGGTGGGCACAACCGCCAATCACAATGCGTGCTGTCCTCGGCATGCCATCAGCCTACCCCATCCCGTCCCACCCGTCAAGCTAAAAATAGGGTCCGTCCCTAGTTTCTCGGAGAAGCCGCACGTCGTCAGTTCGCTACGTTCATATTAGGCAGGAGGGGCCTGAGCTGCAACGAAAAATGATGCCAGAAGGGAAGGAGGCTGCGCCCGGAAGACGGTGGGAATCTGGGGCGGCATACTCAATGTGCAGCCACAATCAGTAAGGCGTCCCCGAATGGTGGTTCGTTCCTATGATTCCTGGTCATGAAAATACGTACTTCCCACAATAGATATCCAGACCGTTTGACGCAATAATAAGTGGTTAGAGCTTCAGAGGAAGGGAGTCCCTGGGTTATGTGTGGAGCGTGCTTGCGGAAGAACTGAGGTGCCTCTGGAAGCGGAAGGGGTGCAGAGGCATGTTGGTGCCGTGGACTATCGCGCGTTCGGCGGAATTCGCTTCGAGGCATTTTGCAGGGGTGTGCGCGTGGACCTTTCGAAAGGAGAGGGTGTTCGCAACATCCCGTAGGAGGACACAGGAGATGAGGACACTCACGGTGTGGCTGTTTGTCGGGATTATGGGGGCAACGTTGGGACAGGAGGGCGCATGGGCAGCGACCATCTACGTAGACGACAGCGCCACTGGAGTCAATGACGGGACAGGCTGGGCAGATGCTTACACACACTTGCAGGACGCGCTTGCCAACGCTAATGCTCGTCTCACGCCAGTCACGATCCACGTTGCCCAGGGCGTCTACAAGCCCGATCGGTCGACCGCCAATCCCGAGGGGGCAGGCGACCGTCGTGCTACGTTCCAACTCATCAACGGTGTGACCCTATTGGGTGGCTATGCAGGAGTGGGTGAGGCTGACCCTAACGCCCGCGATATCCTGGTTTACGAAACTGTCCTCAGTGGGGATCTCCTGGACGACGACTACGACGATGAAGCGAGTCTCGTGGACAACAGTTGGCATGTTGTCACCGGAAGTCAAACCGATGCCACTGCGGTACTCGACGGTTTCATGATCACCGCTGGCAACGCCGACGCCGATGATCCGGATCATGCCGGCGGTGGTTTACATGTCGTTGGGGGTGATCCCACTGTGCGTCACTGCACGTTCCACGGCAATCGGGCCGGTTGGACCGGTGGCGGAGCATATTGTCAGGACAGCAGCGCCGTGCTTACCGACTGTCTGTTTGTCCAAAACACGGCGGCCCATGGAGGTGGACTATTCCATTTCATGGCGCGCGATGCCCTGGTGACGGACTGTCTGTTTGAGCAGAATCAGAGCATCTATGAGGGCGGGGGGCTGTCTCTTGACGGCGGGCAGGCTGAAGTCAGTGCCTGTACCTTCCAGGAGAACACGGTTTCCTGGAACGGCGGCGCCATTTTCGTTCATCCGGCCAACGAAGGAAGCCACGTTGTTACTCAGTGCGAGTTCATTGCTAATGGGGCCCTGGGACGCGGCGTAGCCATGGGCGGCGGCGCTATCGCCGATCGCGGCAATGGCACCACAGTGTCTCACTGTGTGTTCCAGGGCAACCGCAGCCTTGGCGACCCCGCGGACCAGTCCGGCTTGGGAGGTGCCCTGTACTGCAACGGTGCTGGCACGAACGTGATCAATTGTACCTTTGCAGGGAACTTCGCTCGGGCAGGTTCCGCGATGGCTTGTAGTTCCTATCAACTGCCGGGTGCCGCTATTGTCACCAACTGTATCCTCTGGGATGGGGCAGACGAGGTGTGGATTGAGGCCGGTAGCAGCGTAATGGCATCTTACAGCGACATCCAGTCGCCTGGTGGAATGGTTGAGGCCGGACCAGGCAATATCAACACGGATCCCAATTTTGCGTTCCCGGGTTACTGGGCCTGTCTCCACGATCCCGATGTTGCGGTATGTGCTGATGATCCCGATGCTGTCTGGATCATAGGGGATTACCATCTGATGTCGGAGACTGGACGATGGGAGCCCACCAGCCAGACCTGGATTGCAGATGAGTTCACTAGCTCGTGTATCGATGCAGGTGATCCCGATTCACCTTGGCTGAATGAGCCAGAACCGAATGGCGAATGGATCAACCTAGGTGCTTTTGGTGGAACAACACAGGCAAGCATGACTTGGGGCGGGTGGACTCTGACCGTATCGTCTGATGACCATGGTTCGGTCCTAACGCCTGGGGAAGGAACGTTTGTGTATGACGACGTGACATCGGTAGCGGTTGAGGCCGTGGCCGATGAGAACTGGTGCTTCAGCAGTTGGACTGGAACGGCGGTGGACGCTGGGAAAGTGGCCGACCCAACAGCCATGGCTACCACGGTCGCGATCGATGGCACGTACACGTTACACGCCAATTTCGCCCGCAAACAG
>JAFGJR010000058.1 GCA_016928975.1 Sedimentisphaerales bacterium
GATCCGGCGGTCACCTGACCGATCTGTCCAAAAGGCAGATTCAACATCCTTCTGGCGAAGGCATCGTAGTCCTCGGGAGTGACCTCCACGACGTAGCGGCTGTTCGATTCGCTGAACAATTGGGCGTCGGTCCGGGAGCAGTCCTTGCTCTTGGGAAGCCCTCGCAGGTCCGCCTCGATACCCAGTCCACCGGCAAACGCCATCTCCGCCAGAGCGACCGCCAGGCCGCCCTCGGAGCAGTCATGGCAGCTCACGACAAGTCCCTCCGTGATGGCCGCCGCGATTCTCTGGGCGATCCGAGGCGCCAGGGCAAGGTCCAATCTCGGTGCGTTGGCGCCAAGATGACCGTGCACCTTGTAGTAATGCGAACCGCCCAGCTCGTCGAGTGTTCGGCCTACGATGAAGAGCAGGTTGCCCGGCCTCTTGGCGTCCATCGTCAGGCATTTTTCGACATCATCGACGAGCGACATCGCGCTGATCAAGAGAGTAGGGGGGATGCGGATGACCGTGCCATCTTCGCAGACGAACTCGTTGTTCAGCGAGTCCTTGCCCGAGATGAATGGCGCCTGAAAGGCCATGGCGCCGTCGTAGCAGGCCTGGGCGGCTCGCACGAGCGTGCCCAGGACCTCCCGGTCGGTGCACTTGGCCCAGCAGAAGTTGTCCAGCAGTGCGATGCGATCCACCCGGCCGCCGACGCAGATGAGATTGCGAATGGCCTCATCGATTCCCGCCAGGGCCATCCAGTATGGATCGATGTCTCCGTACAGAGGGTTCATGCCGCAACTGATGGCCAGCCCTCGCTTGGAATCGATCTTCGGCAGGATCACCGCCGCATCGCTCGGTCCATCATTCGTCGCCCCGACGAGGGGCTTGACGACCGAGCCGCCCTGGACCTCGTGGTCGTATTGGCGGATCACCCATTCTTTGCTGGCCACGTTGTAGGAGGACAGGATCTGCATCAGGTCATCGTTGTAGCTGTCCTTCTGGGGCAGGCTTGGCTCACTGAGCTGCGGCCGATGCCATACGGCCTGCCGGCTGTACCTGGGAACACCCTCGTGGAGGAACTCCATGTCCAACTCACCCACCTGCTGGCCGCTGTAGCGCAGGCGAAGCAGTTTGTCGCCCGTGAATCGGCCAATGACAGTGGATTCCACGTTCTCACCCGCGAAGATCTTCTGGATCGTCTCGATGTTCTCGGGTTTCACGGCGATCACCATGCGCTCCTGAGCCTCGCTGATCCAGATCTCGGTGTAGTTGAGCCCGGTGTACTTGAGCGGCACCTTCTCAAGGTCCACTTCGGCGCCGAGGTCTCTGCCCATCTCTCCGACGGCGCTGCTGAGCCCGCCGGCGCCGCAATCCGTGATTGCCTCGTACAGGCCCGCCTGGTTCGCCTGGACCAGCACGTCCAGCATCTTCTTCTCAGTGATCGCGTTGCCGATCTGGACGGCGTGCGAGAAGATCGTTTCGTGCTCATGGGTCATCTGGCCGCTGGAGAAGGTGGCGCCGTGGATTCCGTCGCGACCGGTTCGTCCGCCGACTACGACGATCAGGTTGCCGCTCTGCGGGTGCTTGAAGGCCTTGTTCCTGTCCATGATGCCGATATTGCCGCAGTACACCAGCGGATTCGCCATGTACCGGTCGTCGAAGTAGATTGCCCCGTTGACGGTCGGGATGCCCATGCGGTTGCCGTAGTCGCGCACGCCGGACACGACGCCTTTCATGATTCGTCGCGGGTGCAGCACGCCCTTGGGGATCTCGTCGAGGCTCTTGTCGGGCTCGCCGAAGCAGAAGATATCGGTGTTGGCAATCGGCCGGGCGCCCATGCCCGTGCCCATCGGGTCGCGGATGACGCCGCCGATGCCGGTGGCGGAGCCGCCGTAGGGGTCGAGCGCCGAGGGGTGATTGTGCGTCTCCACCTTGAAGCACACGGCCGAGTCATCGTCAAACTCCACCACGCCGGCGTTGTCGGCGAAGACCGAGATGCACCAGGGCTTATTGAGCTCCTGCGTGGCCTTGAACACGGTCTCTTTGAGCAGGTTGTTGAAGTGAATCAGCTCGCCGTTGGTCGTCATGTCCACGGCGCTCTTGAGCGTCTTGTGGACGCAGTGCTCGCTCCAGGTCTGCGCGAGTGTCTCCAATTCGATATCGGCGGGCTCGCGTCCAATCCGACGGAAGTAGTCCTGAATCGTCTTCATCTCGACAAGGTTTAGGAACAGGTCTTTATCGGCGCTGATCGCCTTGAGGCCGGCGTCGTCGAGATCGCGGATCGGCCAGTGAGTGACGGTCAGCTCGTACGGCTTCAAATGAGGGCTCGGCGGCTCCGCCTCATCTCCAATCACCACGGTCTCAATGACATCGTTGGCCAGAATTCTCCTGGCGATCGTGTCGATCTGGGCGGCCTTGATGTCGCCCAGGAGGACGTACTTGCGGGCGGTGCGCACGCCGGCCGGCACCGCTCCCATGTCCTTGATCGCCGTCACGACCGACTCAGCGACCGGATCGGTGACGCCGCTCTTGAGGTGCACTTCCACCAGCGTCGCCTTGGCCAGTCCCGGGGGCGGGCCGCTGCGGCCGAGGTAGTACTCCTCGCAGACCGGGTCCGCCAGGAGCTCTCTTGCCACACGTTCCGCGAAGCTCGCATCGAAATCCGCCTCGATGAGAAAGACCCTGGCCGACTGAACCGCTTGGACGGAGGTGATGCCCAGCTCGCGGATGTCTTCCAGGACGCTGTTGCCTTGTACATCGGGGACGCCGGGCCGGCCGAACACCTCAACACGCCATTGTCTCACGACAGTAGTTCCTTCCTTCGGATCTTGTACCGCACGACCGCCGCTCGCTTCTTCTGCGCGGTTTCGAGCAGCCGTTCGATGTCCTTTCTCGCGTTGTTCCGGATCGCCTTGCGCAACTTCTGCAACTGGTGGATCGTCCTGTCGATCCCGGCGGCGATGTTCTCGCTGTTGGCCATCATCACGTCGGTCCAGACGGTGGGGGGGCCCGAGGCGATCCGCGTGCTGTCGAGAAACCCCTTTCCTGCGAACCTCATATCGTTGTTGTCGCTGGCGTTGACGAGTCCCGCTGCCAACACGTGGGGCACATGACTTATATTGGCGAAGATCCGGTCGTGCTCCCGGGGGTTCATGACCTGGACGGAGCAGCCGAGGGCCGACCAGAACGCTCGCAGGGACTTCACCGCCGCACGATTCGTCGCCGCTGTCGTCGTCAGGATGCACCGGGCCTGGTAGAACAAATCGTCCCTGGCGAACTCCACTCCTCTTTGCTCCGAGCCGGCGACAGGGTGAGATCCCACATAATGGACCCGCCTGTCCAACCGGCGTTTGGCCCACTGGTGAGGCATGACTTTCGTGGAGCCCACGTCGGTGACGACACTGTCGGCGGGGATGTGCCGTGAGATCTCGTCGAAGTAGCTCTCGAACGTGAATATCGGAGTCGCCAGGATCACCAGGTCGGCGACACACACGGCGGCTGACAGGTCATCGACGATCTCCGTTCCCGTCCCCATGTCTCTGGCTCTGGCCCGGGTGGAGGCCCGATGGCTATACCCGATCACCCTGATCCCTGGCAGCCTTTGCCGGGCCGCCAGTGTGATCGAGCCGCCCAGCAGACCCAACCCAATGACAGAGATATTCCGTAATTCTTTCATTCACAAGGTGTTAGAGAGACTCATGGGCACCCAAGACAAGTACAAGGGTAAGACCTGCCGCTCCGGATGTCAATTTTTTTCTTGGATTCCCCCGATCAAAATGGTAGCATCTGACGACCAAGTAAGAGCCGACGGATTCGGCAGGGAAACGTCTGTCCCGCCTTTGGCGAGGACAGTTTTTTTGTAGGCATTCGGGCGGTCGAAGGCGCGGTCCGGCGACCTCCGTTCTTACAGGATGATCCGAGCAAGGTATGGCGACCGACGGCAACAGGCTGAACAATGGCGGCCATCTGGATTTCGAGCAGAAGGTCGCGCATCTGGAGCTGCAGATCGAAGAGCTGCGCGCGATCAGCGCCCGCAAGGGAATCGACTACTCCGTCGAGGTTCGACGGTTGGAGAAGGAGAGGATTGCGGAGCTCAAGCACATCTACTCGAACCTGACCGCCTGGCAGACGGTCCAGGTCGCCCGCCATCCGCAACGACCGATTCTCACCGACTACCTGAGTCTGATGGTGATGGACTTTCGGGAGCTGCACGGAGATCGATGCTTCGGCGACGACCGGGCCGTCATCACCGGCATCGGCCAGATTGCCCGCAACAAGGTGCTGATCGTCGGGCAGAACAAGGGCAAGACCGTCAAGGAGAAGGTGGCCTGCAACTTCGGGTGCCCGAATCCGGAGGGCTATCGCAAGGCAATGGCGAAGATGAAGTTCGCCGAGAAGCACGGGCTGTCCATCGTGACGCTGATCGACACCCCCGGGGCCTATCCGGGCGTGGGCGCCGAAGAGCGCGGCCAGGCCCAGGCCATCGCGGTCAATCTCATGGAGATGTCGCGCCTGCGGGTCCCCATCGTCTGCATCTGCATCGGAGAAGGAGGCTCGGGCGGCGCCCTGGGCATCGCCGTCGGGGATCGCCTGGCCATGCTGGAGTACGCCTATTACTCGGTGATCTCGCCGGAGGGTTGCGCCGGGATTCTGTGGCGTGACGGCTCGTACGCCCCGGAGGCCGCCGAGGCGCTCAAGCTGACCAGCAAGGACCTGCACAAGCTCGGCCTCATCGACGCGGTCATCCCCGAACCCGTCGGCGGCGCCCATCGCAACGTCCACGACACCGTCTACAACGTCGAGACCTTCATCGCCAGGACTTTGGCCGAACTCCAGCGCATGAGCACCGACGACCTCCTGGAGAATCGCTACCGCAAGTGGAGGTCGGTCGGCGCCGAATGTGGCACAAAGGCCCGCAAGGGCGTGACCCAGCGAATCGCCAGCGCGCGCCGCGCCATAGCCTCCCGCCGCCGCTCCTCCGTGGCAAAGGTCTAACGGACCCATCCGCATGTCACCCCCGCGCCGACTCTACGCAGGACCGGAAAATTTCCGACATCTTTCTCATTTTATGGCTTGACAGGGTTGGATGGGTGGCGCACAAGCGCGACTCAGCGGGAGTCTGTGCGTAATTGTCTATTTGATTCGCGCGAGGGTTAGATGGACAACAGAGGGGTTCGGTTGAATGGAGGTGTCGAGTCCTACACGCAACAGCGAACAATCCAATGGTCACAGAGGTGTGACCGAAAGTTGTGGATGGAGGGACGGAAGAGAGCGGCGTATCATCCTTGAGATTGAAAGGAACAATTTGGAATCAAGGAAAGGATACGCCACCTGGAACAGGATACGGTCAACACCGAGTGTCTGGTCAAAGATCGGGAGGTCTTGCTGACGTTCTATGACTTCCCGGCGGAGCATTGGGTACACCTGCGAACGACCAATCCGATCGAGTCGACATTCGCGACGGTGCGGCTGCGGACGGTGCGGACCAAAGGCAGCGGCAGCCGGATCGCGTGCCTGACGATGGTGTTCAAGCTGGCCCAGTGTGCCGAGAAACACTGGCGTCGGCTCAACGGCCAGGAGTTGCTCCCCGAGGTGATTCGGGGCGTGAAGTTCGTGGACGGTCTCAAGGAGATCGCCGCTTGAATCGTGATGGCTCCATTCCAGGACGAAGAAGGAACGTGGAATCGCCTTCGGCGACGGAATCTCGATCTCATCACCCCCCAACCGAAGCCAGATATGAGGCCACGCCGACGCCGTGGCCCGCGCCACAGACCGAGGCCCATCTGGAGGAATCTGGCTTCGGAGGCTGGGTGAATGAAGAGATCGACATCCGCCGCGCAGCGGCTCCGCCTTCTCTTACCCAGAAGATGAAAGCGTCACGGAGCCAGAATCTCCATCCACAACATTTGACAATACCTCAGCGAAAAGCTGGGAATATCGGGTGTGTGTCGGCAATGAAGTACTCTACTGGATGATCCACAGGGCAAGTTGATTGGCGTCACGTGGTCGCCTCCCACGCCTGTCCGGCTTCTTGATCTGCCTTTTCTTGTTGTCGGCCATGTACCTATTGCATCACGCGGTCAGCACCACTTCCTGTTTCCTTGGTTCCTTCTGGCCAGACCCCAATGCGTCCTTGGTTGGCGGATGCTCGTAACCCGCATCTGGTGTTCCCGATAATCTTTCCGTCGCCATTCCCGTGCCGAATCCATCTGGGTTAGTAACTACATGCCCAGACAAAAGGGTTACGGAGTATACTATTCCAGAATAGGATTGAACAATAGGTCCACGTACAACTGTTACATCCATCATGTTGCCGTCCTCCCTTCATAGAAACTATTTCGCAGGCCAGTTGTCTTTGCGAGGTTGCGTTTCACTATCTCATCAACCTCCGTACTGGATAGTTCCCTGGAACCCGTCGGGTTCACAATTACGACGCGGATCGGTCCTCCGACTTTACCATCCTGACTCGCTGTCTCTGAGATCGTATACACCGCCAGCGGGGCCAACTCCTCTTGGGCTTTTCTGTTGGCCTCATAAAGGCGATTGAGAAGATAGAGTGCATACGTTGGCACGCCAGCGACCGCAAAGCCGTAATCATGCATCATCGGCGCAAAATTAAGAGCACTGGTCAGTTGATAGATAATCGGACGACTGAAGTTGCCGGACTGATCTTTTGCGTAGCCGCCGACAATGAAGACAAGGTCCGGACGAGCAAGCACTCCCCCTGTCTGTGGGTTTGGCATTGCTGTTTGCGGAAGGCCCGGAAACCACCCGTCATACAGATTGCGCGCCACCTGATGAAGTATCGGCAGAACCGACTCAATCCCATCTACACCTTGTTGGTTGGCTATGACTTCCTGGGCCTGCCTGAGAACCATCGCTCCCAACTCAGAACTGCCAGCCTGAATAGCAGCGACATGACTTGTGAGGATGAAGGCCTTGCAGATTGAATCGTTCTGGGCTGTTACCCCTCTCGGATCTCCGAATGTACCACGACTATCAGCGGCCAGAACCATTCCGTCGGTTCCCTTGAGTGCGACCAATAGAGTCATTTGCTGTATCTCCCTCAGAAGCCTGAACGGTCAGTGCGTTCTCACCAGCGAGTTTTTACCCAATCTATCAGTATCGTAATACAGCCATCGGCATTTATCAATTGAAAAATCCAGCCAATTCAATTGCGTCCCATGTCGCTTATGGGGTGGACCTGGGGACACAACACTAGTTTCGACGGTGTTCTTGACTTTACGGGGACGCGCAAACCCGCGATGTAGCACGGTTGGCGGGATCGTTCCAGCGACGTTCCAATGATCGAGATGGTCAGTGGAGTTGCCCTGTACCTGGGGTCCATTAGGGATGTCCCATGGTGAGGCTGTCGTGGAGTTCCCTCGACGTCCGCGGTGGTAGGTTCGGAAAAAGCTTGACGAATCGGGGGGCGAGGCGGTAGGCTGCCTGTCGGCCAAAGGGAATGCCAGATGGGGGGCTGGTTTGCCTTGTGGGCCGGTCCGGAGACGGGAAGGAGATTCATCAATTCATGATCTGGCGCTGCCAGGTCAGAAAGGAGGAGTGGAATGATGAAGATTAAGGGTACGGCCGTGTGGATGGTTGTGGCGAGCGGTTGTCTGCTTCTGGCGGGGTGTACCGAGACGGGAAGCGGCAGGGCCGACCTCAATGCCCAGATTCAGGAGCTCAAGGCCAAGCTTGCGTTGAGGACGGAGGAAAGGGACAAGCTCAAGGCAGACGCCAACAACGTCAACGTGGCGCTTAAGAAAGCCGAGAAAGTGGCGGCGGACGCGAAGGAGACCAACACCAAACTCCAGGGGCAGGTCCAGGACCTGACCAAGTCCCGGGACGAGATGTCGACCAAGGTCGAAGAGCTCAGCGTGGCCAGGACCGATCTGCAAAAGCGAGTGGACGACCTGACCACTTCCCGCGATCAGCTTCAGGTCATGGTCAACGGCCTCGTGGATACTCGCGGCACGTTAGAGAGACAAGTCGCGACCTTGACGAAGGCGCGCGACGCCGCTCGCGCGGACGCGGTCAGCGCACAGACCAAGATCGATCAACTCTCCGAGACGCTCAAGAGCCAGACGCAGCAGATGGTCGATTTGCAGGATCAGATGGTGGCGGTCCGGGCCGTATTGCAGCAGCTCCAGCAGAAGCTTCAGTAGGCTGGCCTTCACAAAGAGCCTCTGGCAGAGTGGCAGTTGCGGGTCTCTCTCTTGTCACCCCTGCGAAAGCAGGGCGCCAGGAGCGTCGCGGTGCAGGTGGATTCCTGCTTTCGCAGGAATGACACGGAGTCAGTTTGCCGTCAGGCGGTCATTGTGTTAGAGGCTGATAGGACCGGCAAAGGCAAGCGGTACAGAGGATGCGCCGGGGACTTACCCGTTTGTCACTTCGCGAGGGTCGCGTCCTTCCTCGATCGCCGTGATCTTGTTGACGCGCCGCTGATGCCGTCCGCCGCTGAACTCCGTGCTGATCCATGCCTCCACGGTTTTGCGCAGGACGACTTCCCCGATCTGGTCGCCCGAGAGGCACAGCACGTTCGTGTCATTGTGGTCGCGTGCGATCCTGGCGGTGAGCTCATCGTGACACAGGGCCGCCCGAATCCCCCGGACCTTGTTGGCGGCGATGCTCATCCCCAGTCCGGTGGCGCAAATGAGGATCGCCCGGTCCACCTGCTTGTCTGAGACAGCTCTGGCGGCCACGAATGCCAGATCCGGGTAGTCCACAGGTCCCGTCCCATCGGTCCCGAAGTCGACACACTCGTGACCCATCTGGGTGACCAGGGCCTTGACGACCTGTTTGGCGTCGAACCCTCGATGATCGCTTCCGACTGCTACCTTCATAACACCAGCTCACGAATCCTTGCTTTGACGGCGGCCTCGATGAGATCCGCACAACGGTCGAAGTATTCCTGAGGTCGCCCGATCGGGTCCGGGATCTCACGGTCGCCCGCCAACAGAGAGCACCTGGCCTCGGCCTCAGGAAGAAGGGAGGTCACCTGGTCGCAATGGGAACGGGCCATGCAGAAGATCAGGTCGCTCACCTCAATGAGCGATCGAGTCAGTCGCCGGCTCATATGTTCTTCTAAGTCAACTCCCTTTTGTCCGCATGCCGAAACGGCCTCAATGCTGGCTGGCATACCAGCCATGTCCATTGTGCCCGCGGAAAGGACTTTATACCCCAGCGCCTCCAGTTCGTCAATGCCGCACCCGATTTTTTCCGCCAGATGTTTGCGGAAGAGCCCTTCGGCCATCGGGCTGCGACACGTGTTGCCGGTGCAGACGAACAGGAAGGCCACCTGGGACATGGTCTGCAACTGATCCTGGGAGTAGATACCCTGTCGGAGCACCTCGACGCCTCGGGCGTTGACGGTGGCCACGGTGCTGCTCCTGCCGTACTTGCAAGAGCCTCCATCCAGCACGGCGTCGACGTGGTCGCTTAACTGCGCGAGGACCTGATCCGCATTGACCGCCGGGTCCTTGCCAGAGAGGTTCGCACTGGGCGCGACGATCGGACTGTTCGTGGATCGAAGCAGCAGGGATGCCACGGGATGGTCGGGGCAGCGAATCCCGATGGAGTCGTTCTTGTAGAGCGCGTCGAGAGCGTCGGTATCGATATGTTTCTTCTGCTCCGCTACGTGCGATGGCTCCAGCCGGAAGATGAGCGTCAAAGGTCCCGGCCAGGCCTGTCGCGCGAGCTTCTCCTCGCGCAGACGGGCGCGGGGAACGTACCGACGGTATTCCTCGATCTGACCGGTGTGCAGCGTATAGTGCTTGTTGACATCCCTGCCCTTGATCTCATCGAGCCTGGCGAGCGTGTCTCGTCTGACGCGGCACGCGATCCCATACACGGTTTCCGTGGGGAAGGCCACCAGGCCGCCTGCCTCCACGATGCCGGCCGCCTCTTTGATGCGGTCCAAATCTCCCGGTTGGCCACTGATCTTGATGACTCTGGCTGCCATGCTCTCACGATACACGAAGCGCGCGTGCGCTGCAAGTCGGTTGACGAGCTGGACGAGGGTTTCCGCCTGTGATTCACTCCTGTTGCATCATCCCACAAGAGGCCCGGTTGCGGTGGCAGGAAAGCCTCGGCCAGTGATCCGCCCTTCTTACGTCCGATATGACCGCAGGGGAGAGCGGCTTTCTCGGATCAGGACAAAAAACTGTGCCCTGGAGCAGGCACCGCCCAATAAAAGCGACGCAGACGAGTATGCCACAACGGTGGCATGAAGAATCTCGCCTGTGAAGGAGTACTTCAGCTCTGTTCATTAAGGGGACACAGTCGCTCGCGCCGATATGCACACTACTGTAGGAGACAGTAGAAGGAGATATAGCCATGGAGACAGCAGTCGAACAACGCAGGGAACGACGGACGGATCTGGTGTGGCCGGTCAGCGTCTGGCTTCCGGAGGCCGGTCGTTTCTTCAACGGCCGCAGCGCCAACATCAGCAAGGTGGGCGTCTTCATCACGGTGCCGATCACGATGCCCGTCCGGGTGGGCAACGTCGTGGAGCTGAATTTCCCGCGGACCGACACACTGGCCAGCGAGAAAGGCCAATACGCCCGCATCAAGAAGGGCCGTGTGGTTCGGGTGGATCGGCAGAAAACGCTCCAGGATGCCAGCGTAGGATTGGGCATTGCATTCGAGTAGCCTACGTTCACAGGAAGTAGCTTCGATTCCGACGGTCTCCCTGGCGACAGAGTATCCGTACACGGGGCGATGAAGAAGCAAGGTTGGCGGCTTGGGAAGGCAGCCAACCTCTTTTCATTTGGCGCCACGCGACGACGTCGTGAGTGACATCGGGCGCGCCTCAGAATACGAACACCAGAAACAGCAGCAGAATCCCAAGTGCCACTCCACCCAGCGTTATGCGCAACCACTTGCAGTAGTTCGCGTATTCCGGATGCTGGTCCTCGAACTCGTAGTAGTAGTCATCCAGGTCGGAGCCCTCCTTCGGTCGCAAACGGACTCGCACGTAGACATGTGCGGCCAGCGACGCCAGAAACAGCAACCCGCCCACAACGTAAAGGTACTTCAGCACCATCATGAGCGTCATGATACGCCCTTCACGGCCCTGAGCGAAAGGCAAAATCCCATCGCATCCTGTCATCCCGCGGCGGCACACCTGGCTCGCCGGTTGACGGGCGGGTGCGGGACCATTACCTTGAAGCGCGTGCAGATGGTGATAGTTGCTGAGCCCATTCGTTTGGACAGGAACGCAGGATGAGAATGATCGATCTTCGCAGCGATACCGTGACCCTTCCCTCGCCGCAAATGCGCGAGGCGATCGCCCGAGCCGAGCTCGGGGACGATGTATTCGGCGAAGACCCCACGGTCATCGAGCTCGAACGGATCGCGGCTGAGCGCGTCGGCAAGGAGGCGGCCCTGCTGGTGGTCAGCGGAACGATGGGCAACCTCGTCTCGATTCTGACCCATTGCGGTCGCGGCGACGAGATCATCCTTGGCGATCTCGCTCATACGTTCCTCTACGAGGCCGGCGGCACGGCGGCACTGGGCGGCGTTCATCCTCATCCGGTGCCGAACCAGCCGGATGGGACTCTTCGCCTCCAGGATATCGAAGCCGCCATCCGCTTGGACAACGTGCATTTCCCGCGGACGCGCTTGATTTGCCTGGAGAACACGCACAACCGCTGCCACGGCGCCGTCCTGACTGTCGAGTATATGACTCAGGTCGGCGAACTGGCGCGAGGTCGCGGCCTTGCCCTGCATCTTGACGGTGCCCGCATCTTCAACGCCGGCGTGGCACTTGGCGTCAGCGTGAAGGATCTGACGCGAGACGCGGATTCCGTCAGCATCTGTCTCTCGAAGGGCCTGGCGGCGCCGGTCGGTTCGCTGGTCTGCGGGTCCAAGCCGTTCATTGCCGAGGCACGCCGCATCCGCAAGGTCCTCGGCGGCGGCATGCGCCAGGCGGGTATCATCGCCGCCGCCGGCATCGTCGCGCTGAGCGAGATGGTGGACAGGATTCAGGAGGACCACAGCAACGCCAGGCGGCTGGCTGCGGGGATCGCCGCCATCGACGGCCTGTCCATCGACCTTGCTCGCGTGCAGACGAACATCGTCTATTTCGACTTGCTCGATGACAGGCCATGCGCCGAGGAGTATGCCCAAGAGGCCGCCCGCCGGAGATTGGGGATCCTGAGCACGGGACCCAATCGCCTGCGAGCGGTTACGCACTATGGCATTTCCGCCCAGGACATTGACGAGGCACTGTCGATCCTGGCGGATGCGTATCGAGCCTTGTAGAGTTATTGTGTTCGTACTGGACTTCTGCAAAATGGACATTGGGCCTACTCTGGGAAGGAAAAATCTTGTTCCTCGATTTTTCCTTCCTGAATCCCAGCCAACGTCCCGGCAAGGAGTACCGTTGATTCTTCAAGGAAATCAAAGAATGGGATTTCCTTGAAGAATATAGGCCCAATGTCCATTTTGCAGAAGTCCAGCTTGTGGTTTCGCAAGAGAGTATCGAGAGGGGAGACATGTCATGAGAGCATTTCGATGGATGATTGTTGCGGTCCTTGTATTTGTCGCCGTCGCGGTCGCAAGCCACGTCATTGGCGCGCAGTCGGTGGCCGACATCAGGCTTCCGGGCGCAGGGCGGGTGATCGACGCGTCGCTGTATCCGAGCCTCCAGGCGGCGATCGACGCGTTGCCTGCCGCGGGAGGCGCAGTCCGTCTGCCTCCCGGCACGTTTGAGATCAAGGAACCTCTGAGGATTGGCGTTGGCGACGTGCTGATCGAAGGCGCCGGGACAGCGACGCACATCAAGAACGTCAATACCGAGGGCGCCAGTGCGATCGTCGTGCGGCATCCGAGCGGCGACGACAGCCGCAATGCCGAGCTGTGGCGGGTCCGCCTGGCGGATTTCCGGCTGACCGGCAACGACAAGAGCGGCCACGGGATCGAGGCACGCCGCATCAATGAGATCTTCATTGAGGGCGTCACGGTCAGCTATCACGGCGGCGACGGCATCCATCTGCACCAGTGCTACGAGGATCCTCGGATCAACGATTCCCTGATCACCTACAACAAGAAGAGCGGACTCTACGCCGTCGGGTGTCACGATGTCGTCGTCGCGGCCAATCAGTTCGAGGAGAATCTGGACGCGGTCCGCTTCATCGACGGGTTCAATCTGTGCATGACCGGCAACAACCTCGA
>JAFGJR010000291.1 GCA_016928975.1 Sedimentisphaerales bacterium
ACGGTATCGAGGAGAGCTGTGCCCTCGGCCACCGCATTGCTGTCGGTGCCGAAATGGACCTGGTGCGAGACCGCCTCGCGGCCGGCCCGCCAGCTCAGGGTGGTGTTGATGCCGACTCCCGTCTCACCATCGGCCGGTTGCGGCTCCTGCGCAGAGACCGGCTTGTACAGGAACCGGATCTCGCTCAGACCGTATTGCAGCTCGCCCTGGAAACTTCTGTTGCTGTGGACGTTGATCCGGATCGAGCAGGCCGGCAGTCCGTCCAGCTCAATGACCTGCCCGGCATACGTGGGCAGGCTGGTGGCCTTGTCGAACTCGTAGTCACCGAGAGTCATCCACTCATTCGGCTCCGTGGCGTACTCGATGGTCACGTCCTTGAGGCCGAAGCCAAGCCACATCTCGTACAGGCCGTTGTAGTTCCAGACGTGCATCTGGTACAGCTTGTAAACGCGGTCGAAATCGTATTGGAGCCAGACGGGATCGCCTGCCGCGGCCTTGCCTGACCACATCGTGGCGTCGCCGGTGCCGTGCAGGCCATCGGTCAGGCCGGTCCCATCGACGGTGACCTCGGGTCCGCCGGAGCCTTCCGCCGTGGGAAGCGAGGCGGAGGCTACAACACCCCCGACCGTATAATAGAACGGCTCAGTCGTGAAGCTCCAGACGGCGCCCGGATAGACTGTGAAGTCCGGCGCCCCGTTGGCCTCGTCGACACGCCAGTAATAGGTCTGACCGAAGTCGAGCAACCCCGGCGGATCGTACGTAGTGGCGTCCTGCCCCGGACCGACGAGCAGCGGGCTGCCCGCATCGGCAGAATTGACGTCGTCGAAGAGGGTGCCGAAGTATACGTCGTGCGTCTCGGCGTAAGCACCGGGCATCCAGGAGAGGACTACGTCCCGTCGGACGTCCGTCGCGGTGTCCGGTGGGAAAGGTGACGAACTCGAAGTAGCAGAAAACTCGGCTGTCATCGCATCCTGCAGTTCCGCCGCCGTTAAGGCCGCACTGTAAAATTGCACCTCGTCGATGATGCCGATAAAGGTCTCAGTATTGGTCGAATCAACGCAACCGATCGTCACCGGCGTGGCGCTCGCGGCCTCCCTAAAAGTGACATTCCCCGACGATACTTCCTCGCCATTGATATACTGTAACGTGTCACCATCATCCCAGGTAAGGGCCACATGAGCCCACTCATTCGCATAAGAGGCGAGAACCGCGTTACCGAACCCGAGATTCGCGCCTCCTCCACTATAGTCCGCTCGAAAAACAAGGTCACCGGTTGGTCCAGTCTCCCAAAACCACTTGATAGTGTCGCCATCATCCCAGCCGAGACGTTTGCCGATAATGCCCTGGTGTGCGATGCTGCTTCCGCTGCCCTCCCAGTTGATCCAGGCGGCCAGCGTCATGGCATCGGTGCCTGCCGAGGGATCGAGCGGGCCGATCACGATCCTCTCACCACCTGTGTCGAAACGTACGGCCCCGCCTTTGTAGCCGGCAACCCACTCCACATCGCCATCGAAGGTCCCGTCGTTGCCGTTGCCGGTGGCGTCGACGGTAGATGTGCCCTGCCCTTCGCTGAAGGGGTAGTAGGCGATGAGTTCCGCCCTGGTACTGCCCGCCACCAGAGCCACAAGCACTGAGAGAGGTAGAATGAGCTTACGAGACATTTTGTCCTCCTCTAAATAGAGTATGGGGTAAGTATGCGCTGCCCGTCGTTCGCAAGGCCCCCCTCAGGTGACCACAGGGGGACATCGATCAAGCGCCGGAGGTCAGCATGACAGACAGAGAGATGCAGATCAATGTACTCTCGGTTCAACGACCGCTCCTTTCCTGAAAGGATCAGTCTGTCCGGTCGCAGGATGACCCGAGCCTCCTCCACACCAAGCGCATCCGACAGCCCACCCTGCGGAAACATTCAAAAGCATGGCGGCGCGCTGACGTGCGCGCACAACACACCTAACGCCCACCACGACTATCGGCCCGCGCCGGTACAATCCAGAGGCTATTTCCAATTCTATTGCATCGCCCCACCTGTGTCAAGGGCATGCGTGCCCTTCTGTCGCACGCGGCCCCCGTTTCTGACCCACTAGGGGCCCTTTGCTTCGGAGCGACAAGAAGCTCGTCAGTCGCCTTTGACTGAGCCACAAGTCTTGCTGTACTTCTTCGCAAGTCAGTTATCAGACGTGATTTACGATGCCGGCCGGTCGTTTTCGAGGGGATCGTTCTCGCTGGGCAAAGCCAAATCCAGTCGCAGGCACAAACCGAGCGCATGGGGCGTACATCGGCCACAACTGCCCCAGAACGTGTGGTCTGCGGTTTCGGGTACGACTGCTCGTTGCCCAACGCCGCGTCAGGCACAAACCGACACGTCGAGACACCGGCATCCAAGCCGAAGCGTCCTCTCGCCTCTTCTCCAGACGCCGGGCTGTTGGGAGGCGGAAGGACCTTGGCCCCCAAGTCGCCCCTGCGGACAGAATGCAACCTTCAGCGGCCGCGGGCTGTGCGTGAGGTAGTCGCCCCCCTCACTCGGGCACTCCATCTGGGTCGTTGAGCGTGCCGCCAACCCCTTGGCCGGTCTGCTCCGAGCCCAATCCAGGGGGACCGACAGCACGAAGACCCCATCTGGCAAGCCGAGCGAAAAAGGCACTTCACCCGGTCTTCGCTTGGAAGGGCCGGACCGTACACCAACGCGCCAGTTGCTCTCAGAGGCCAGACCAGACCGAGGCGATGAATACCACCCCCGCAACGGCGGCCGCCGCCCAGATCTGGACGTGGCGATTGAGCAACAGGAAGACACCCAGTGGAATCGCAGCCATTACGACGGCCGCGACCGTTTCGTAGAGCCTTTTGCGAATGAAGAACATGACCCACCCCCGTGGATGATCCCGGCAGAATGCAGAAATCCCAAAGACAGTGCTTCAGGACCCTGCCGGGAACAAATAGAACATCGATCTCCTCCGATGATGAAACACGTTTTGCTTCCGTCTCGATGGAAGCACAAACGCCGCAGCAAGCCGCCTAGGACCTGATCTCCTCAGCGATAGGTTTTTTACCACATAGGGCCGGTAGTTGTCAATTGTGGAAACTACGTATTTTTCGGAGGATTTCTGCCCAACCGGATGGCAGCATGGCCAGGAAACGCCGGCCCAGCGTACCGCCGGGTCCATGCGGTGCGGAGCCGCATGAACCCTACAGTCGCGCCAATCGGCACAATCAGAGCATCGCACGCAGGATCGGCACCGTGTTTACGAGGAAACGAGCCGGTAGCGAGCGACGATCTCGCCCGCCGAGGGGAAAGCGAATCTCGTGATATCCACATCTTGCAGCGGCACGAAGAGCACCTGCGCCACCTCCCTGTTCGGGGCCCCAGCCACATGTATATCGGCGACTCCACACGCAAAGCCTAAATCCACGGTTGCATACCTCACACCCATGTATTCGTACGTGTTCGGATACGAGCAGAGGAATCGCATAGAAGTGATCTCCGCCCCCAATTCCTCCGCAACCTCCCTGCGCAGCGCATCCTCTGCCGATTCGCCGGGGTCCACGAAACCGCCGGGCAGGTCCCACATCCCCTTCCGGGGCTCCTCGGCGCGCACGACGATGAGCAGCCGTCCCCGTTCGTCCACTATGGCTGCCGCTACCGCCGCCGCCACATTCAGATAGAGTTCAAACCGACAGTCGGCGCAGCGCCACAGTTTCACCCCTGCCGCGCGCAATGCCGCCGCCCCGCACCGCGGGCAATACCGAATCACCATGCTTTGCCGATGTTCATCAATCGTATGGAACACGTCAATTACGCAGATGCTGTCGCCGGCAAACGTCGGCGTTTCTTTCGATCAGAATATCGCTTGGACAGGCCGAGAAAGATGAGGCTACTCCCAAGGACCAGCAGCAGCGCAGTGTCTCTGAGCCTCCAGCCCGCCAAGAGATGACCCTTCAGTGAAGCTGAAGTCCTGATGGCCAGGGTGGGAGCAAAATCATTCAGCGCGGCGAAGGGTCCGACGACCTCCACGACGAGCTTGTAGCTGCGGCCCGCCTTCAGCGGCACTTGCCAGTCGCCAAAGACGTAGCGTATGTCCGCCCCATGGAACTTCACGGCAAGGTCCTTCTCTGTGACTGAGCCGGCGAAGCGTTCATTCTCTCCTTCGCTGAGCCGCCATACGACCTCAAACGTTCCCGCCTTGAGCGCCTCGCCAACAGCATTCTCCGGGAAGGGATCGGCCAGGGATGGGTCCTGGTCTGCGTGGTTGGGGTCCGCCGTACGCAAGACCAGATGCACAGTGAACCTCCGCCTGACAGCGGGGACCAACGTGGTCTCCTGGGACGTGGGTATGCTCAGATCGACCGGCAACTCACAAGCAACAGCGTTGGCGGCAACGAAACGCACGTACTTGTGCAAGCGCGCTGCGCGGGCCTGAATCAACACGCTAAGGACGACAACCAAAACGCCCGGGACCCACAACGTGCTTGCCCGCAGTCTGACGCTATTCTCTTCCATTCGAGTCTCGACATCGGACCAGCACAGACGATCCTACAAGGCAGCCGTACTACACGGCACGGAGCGCGTCAGCCGGTGCCTTCATCGCCGCCAAGCCGCAGGGCGCCACAGCCGCCTCATTGAGTCATAACATGGTCGCAACAGGGACGCAAATCAAATATTGAAGGGAAAACAGCGAGGGACTGCCACGATCACTCCCACACCCAAACTCAGAAGCCCCGCCAGCATATGTGGCAGCGGAAACATCTGGGAGTCATGATGCGAATGTCGGATCATAGGACATGCAATGGGGCCAACCGCGCGGGTCCCTTTGGCCGTGTCTCACGAAGGTGTGCACAGGAGTAACAAGACTGGGGAATTGATATGGGTGAAGACAGCCAAGCTCGAACGCATCTGCGACCGTCTGATGAACTGCCGCGTGGTGGGGGAGAAGCCGCAAGGGCATCAGGATCCTGGCGATTCCCATTGTGTACGTATCGACATGATGGTCGCGCCGTGCACGATGCTCTGAGACACATCGGCGATTGACAGCCGCCCGCGGGAACGAGTATAGTGTCGTGGTGCGTATGCGCGCCCGTAGCTCAGTAGGATAGAGCACCGGTTTCCTAAACCGGGGGTCGCAGGTTCGAATCCTGCCGGGCGTATTCGCCTTCCGCGCGTGTCCTCCGCAGGTGGCAGCCTCACCAGGGGCGCCATTTTCGCTGGCGGGAGGGCCGAGAATCTGGTAGAATATTCTGCATCGACGGCATCTTGGCACACCTGTTGGCCGGTATGTCATCAGCAGGAGGGAATGCTCTGTTCGGCGAGAGGCTCTCCCGTAGGGAAGGAGGAAAGATGTTCAGATTCGCCAATGCGTTGCTTTCCGCATCAATGCTGACACTCGTGCTTGCGCGTTCAGCTCCCGCCGACATTCCCTTGTATGTCAACGAGTTCATGGCTGCCAACGGTAGCACGATCCAGGACCCCCAGGGTGAGTATGATGACTGGATCGAGCTGTACAACGGAGCGGATCATCCGGTCGATGTCGGTGGCATGTATCTGACCGATGACTTGGCGACGCCCCGGAAGTGGCAGATCCCCACGGGCGATCCCGCCGCGACAACCATCGCCGCGAAAGGGTACTTGCTGGTCTGGGCCGACGGCCAGATCAACGATCCGGGACTCCATGCCGACTTCGGACTCAATACCGACGGTGAGACGGTCGGACTGTTCGACACGGACGGCGTCACGCTGATCGACAGCATCCGGTACGACGAACAGATCCTCGATACATCCTACGGCCGGCTTCCCGACGGCACGAACGACTGGCAGTTCATGGGCTTCCCGTCGCCTGGCTTGGCGAACGATAGCGCCTACCAGGGATTAGTCGACGAAGTCACGTTCAGCCACGAGCGAGGCTTCTACGACCATCCGTTCGAGGTGAGCCTGGCGTGCGAGACACCCGGCGCAACCATCTACTACACGCTGGATGGCAGCGAGCCTCACGCCGTCTCCCGCGGCTCGTTCTCAGGCAACGTGTACGACGGCCCGGTTCTCATCTACCGATCAACGTGCCTTCGAGCCCGCGCCGTCAAGTCGGACTGGATGTCCAGCCCCACCGTCACCCACACGTACGTCTTCCTCGATGGCGTGATCGCCCAGCCGTCGAACCCCGCCGGCTTTCCTGCGACCTGGAAGTCCTACCCTGCGGACTATCGGATGGACCCCAGCATCGTCGATGACCCGCGTTACGCCGGCCAGATGAAGGATGCCCTTCTGTCGATTCCGTCCATGTCGCTGGTGATGAGAACGGGTGACTTGTTTGACGCCGATCAGGGAATATACGCCAACCCATCGAACGAAGGGGTCGCGTGGGAGAGGCCCTGCTCGATCGAGCTGGTCTACCCGGACGGGCGCGAGGGTTTCCAGATCAACTGCGGCGTCCGGATTCAAGGTGGCTGGTTCCGGCCACTCAACAACGCGGCAAAGAACTCCTTTCGCCTGCTGTTCAAGGCTGTCTACGGGGCGTCAAAGCTGCGCTATCCTCTCTTTGGCGATGGTGCGGCCGACGAATTCGATACCATCACGCTCCGAGGGGGAGCCAATGACGGCTACACCTGGAGCGGGAACGAACGGAATGCCCAGTTCACGCGCGACCAGTTCGCTCGTGACCTGCACAGAGACACCGGCCATGCCGCCCCACGCGGCATGTTTGTGCATCTCTACGTCAACGGCCTGTACTGGGGCCTCTACAACCCCGTCGAGCGGCCGGATGGCTCGTTTTCCGCCAGCTACTATGGCGGCCAGAAGGAAGACTGGGACGTCTTCACACACAAGGGTTACACCCTGCAACAGGGAGATCGATCGGCCCTAAACGAGATGCTCTCCCTGTGCCAGGAAGCGGCGAACTCCTACGAAGCGTTCCAGCGTCTTCAGGGCAGGGATCTCGACGGCTCTGTGAATCCTCAGTATCCTCATCTGCTGGATGCGCCCGAGTATATCGACTACATGATCGTCAACATGTGGGCAGGCAACTGGGACTGGCCGTGGAACAACTACTGGGTTGCGCGCAACCGCGCCCCAGACAGCACGGGCTTCAAGTTCTACTGCTGGGATGTCGAAGACATCATGTTAAGCTCCCGGTCGCCGCTGAGCATGAACACAATCACCAATCCCGATTCCAGCGACGTCGGATTGCCCCACGTGCGTCTCAGCCAGAATCCCGAGTACAGATTGATGTTTGCGGATCATCTCCACCGCCTGTTCTTCAACGGCGGTGTGCTGACGCCGGCGTCACTCATCCAGCGTTATGCCGATCTGGCGAGCACCGTCGAGAAGGCAATCATACCCGAGACGGCCCGCTGGGGCGACCAGCACGGCAGCCGCCCTACTCAGGATGATTGGTATGCCATGCGCGACAGAATTCTCGACACGTACCTCCCGCAGCGCAGCGACATCGTACTCCAGCAATTCCGCAGCGCAGGGCTCTACCCAAACGCGCACGCGCCGATCTTCTACGTGCAAGGCAACCATAAACACGGCGGACACGTTCTGCCAGCCGCACCCCTGACCATGCAGGATACCAGCGGCACCATCTGGTACACGCTCGACGGCCGCGATCCGCGCGTTCCCGTTGGCGCGGCGCCGACAGGCAGCACCGGCAACCCCGTTCTCGCTGCAGAGGATGCCCCCAAACGCGTACTCATTCCAACCGGTCCGGTCGATGACGCTTGGCAAGGCGGCGCGGATTTCGACGACTCAGCATGGACGCCGGGTACCGGAGGCGTCGGCTACGAACGCAGCACCGGCTACGAGCAGTTCTTCGACATCGACGTCCAGACGCAGATGTACGGGCGCAACGCAAGCTGCTATATACGTATTCCCTTCGAGATCGCCGCCGAGGACGTGGAAGCTTCGAGCCTGTTGCTGAAAGTGCGCTACGATGACGGTTTCATCGCTTACCTCAACGGGACCGAGGTAGCCCGGAGGAATTTCGACGGCCAACCCGAGTGGAACTCATCGGCCAGCGCCCAGAACTCTGACATCGATGCCATCGATCTCGAAGCATTCGACATCTCTCAGTACGCCAACCGGCTCAGGCAAGGCGGGAATATCCTCGCCATTCACGGCCTCAATGAGAGCAACGCGAGTTCTGACTTTCTTATCTCGGCCACGCTCGTGACCGGCCAGGACAATGCGGGCGCCAACGGCAACGTCTCGCCCAGTGCGATTCGATACACAGGGCCGATCTCGCTGACGCAAAGCACGCGCGTCAAGGCCAGAGCTATTTCAGGCTCGACGTGGAGCGCGCTGAACGAGGCGACGTTTGCGGTGGGGCCGGTGGCCGAAAGCCTGCGGATCAGCGAGATCATGTACCAT
>JAFGJR010000292.1 GCA_016928975.1 Sedimentisphaerales bacterium
CTTGGAGTGATCAAACAGCGAGTTGCGCGGATTGAGAAAGACGAACTCTTGGGGAACGTGACGCTGAAGACCGTGAGCGATGTAGCTGAGGCGATGAATTGCTCTTTCGTGTACTGGATCGTTCCGAAGACGAGCCTTGAAGAGACGGTCAGGGCTCAGGCGAAGAAGATCGCTGAAGCAAGGCTCAACCGAACGTCGCTCACAATGAGCCTCGAAGGACAGGCGGTAAGTGATCAAGACAAGGCTGAGTTACTGGAGGGAGCCGTTGACACCATCCTGAGCGACATGAGCGTGCCGCTGTGGGAGGACGAATGATCCAGTATCCTGAGGGAGCCACCCCTCTCTCTGACGACGAGCTCCAAGGCTTGATCCCAGGCCACATTGTGACGCGTCGTGAACTGGACGCATGGGAAGCTCTGAACATAGACGGAGCGCACCGGTGGCTGAATCGAGTGAGGCTCTGGGACGTCTTGAGCGAACCTTTTGTGCGCCTGTTGCACAGGAAGATGTTTGACGAGACCTGGACATGGGCCGGGCAGTACAGGACGACCGAGAAGAACCTCGGCGTCAAGGTCTGGCAGATTCAGGATGAAGTGCCGAAGCTGTGTGCGGATGCGAGGCATTGGATTGAGCACTCGACATTTCCCCAAGACGAGATCGGCGTGCGGTTTCACCACAGGCTGGTCTGGATTCATCCATTTCCTAACGGCAACGGACGCCACGCCAGGCTCATGGCTGATGTTCTGATGAAGAAAGTCCTGGGCAAACCGGCGTTTTCGTGGGGAGGAGGTCCTCTTGAGAAGGCTGGTGAGCTGAGGAAGCAATACCTTGATGCTTTGCACGAGGCAGATCATGACGAGTTCGGCCCATTGTTGAGCTTCGCCAGATCGAGATCATAGTGGAGTTCCGGGGACGGCTTACTTATCTCGGCCTCTAATTCAGCATGGTGTCCGGAATGGTGTCCGGCGAATTCGACTACTCTACCGGCTCCGGCCCCCGGCCTCCGGTCCTGTTCTCGTTCTTAGTCCTCCGTCCTACGGCCTACAGCCTGCCGCCTTTTCTTGCGTGCCTTTCCTCCCACGATTTCCTTGAATTCCGCCGGCCCCCAGTGTAGCATAAACGCGGCGGATCTTTGCTGTGTGCCTTCTTTGGAAGAGTTTGTGTATCGTGTATGGGGCTTGCCTGGCTTTGCCCAGCTAAGCCGGATACGAAGAGCCCGATCGCAGTTTAAGGGGACCAAATATGGAACGAAGAGGCTTCTCCCTCCTTGAACTCCTGGTCGTGATGTCCATCATCCTCGCACTATTGAGCATATCTTTGCCTTGTCTGCTCCGTGCCAAGGACAGCGCTTTGGCCCTGGTGGCCATGGAAGTCGCAGTGAATAAAGAGGGCAAGGTCTTCCTGGAAATCAACGACCGTTCCAATCGAAGAGCAACGGATAACATCTACATGATAAAGATCGACCGCCCGCCGAAGTGCAGCGTCCGCCTGAAGAGACCTCATCCTTCGGGGATGAAACTGAGAAGAAAAGACGGCGAGGATTACCTCCTATGGAGACCTAAACCGCAGCAGATTGGCAGGCATCAGGTGACGGTTGTTTTTAACGGTGAAGAAACCTCTGAAAAAGAGGTTACGGTCTATGTCTACACCGAGGAGGGTCTAAGAGCCCTGCGAAAGGCCAAAGAAGCCCCACACTAACGCTGACTCCAGACGCCTTCTAACCTCCCACTCCACCAGGCGCGCGACCAGCGCGCGCCGGTGCCAAACGGCGAGGGGTCGGCATCAAGCAGGTGCCGACCCTGTTAGAAAGACGCCGGTAGTTGCCAAGCGATAGACCCCTGCCTCGCAGAGGCGGAATGAACCAGCGCCTCCACACGCGATTGCCCTGTGTGTGACAGCCTCAGACTTTGAGGAAGACCCGGTGCCGGTAGAGGAAGTGCAGGAGCAGCCAGCGAATCATCAGGGCGCCGAACGGCAGGACCAGCGGTCCAATCAACCCGGCGTGCCTGGCGATGCCGCCGAGGAAGAACTCCGTGATCCCCTCGAAGTCCACGAAGCGTTGCAGGAAGTAGATCGTGATCGCATTGGTTCCGATGACGACGAAGAAGAATGCCCATCGGCGACAGCCTTTCACGTCGATGACCCAGTAGAACAAGGCCAGCAGCAGCAGGCTCCAGCCGCCCGCGAAGAGCACGTAGGAGCTGGTCCAGAGGATCTTGATGATCGGAAAGACCTGCGCCCAGAGCAGCCCAACGATCAGACTCACCACACCGGCGATTGCCAGGCCGGCCG
The DNA here is from genome assembly GCA_016928975.1 of Sedimentisphaerales bacterium. The sequence goes on from JAFGJR010000292.1 coordinate 2,293, forward strand.
CTTTGCGCGATCCGGAGCGGTCCGATCGAAGCCAGTGCCCGGCCAGCGCGCCCAGCAGGGCGGTGCAGACCGCCGGGAAGGTCGAGAGTAGGCCCTCGTTGTCGCCGTACTTGTAGTAGAGCTCGCCCGGGATCAACTGCTGATCGATGTAGGAGGACAGGCAGCCCTGCGCTGTGAGGTCACCGGCGGCGTAGCCGGGGGCCGGGACCAGCATCGTGACCGCCCAGTACGAGAGCAGGACAACTGCCACGACAATTGCCTGGGTTCGCCACTTCGTGTGAATCACGAGCAACGCGGCGAAGAAGTAGCACAGGCCGATCCGCTGGAGCACGCCGGGCCATCGCATCTGGGACCACTCGAATTGAAGCAGGTCATTATAGATCAGGCCGAGCAAGATGAGTCCTACCGTCCTCTTGATGACGTGCAGGTGGATTCGCGTGAGGCTCTCACCCCGCTCCCGGCGGCCGGCCAGCGAGAAGGGCAGCACCACCCCGACCACGAAGATGAAAAGGGGAAATATCAGGTCCTCAAAGTGAAAGCCTTGCCACTGGACGTGTTCCAGTTGCTGCCGGATTGTCCGGGTGGCCGGCAGGTCCCGGACCTTTATGAGGCTTTCGAGCAGTGTCCCGCCCCCGATGATCCAGAACATGTCGAACCCGCGCAGCGCGTCGATGGAGAGTACGCGAGCGCCCCCCGGTCTTCTCTGCTCACTATCCACAGGTCGTCTCCTTTGCAGTCATTCGGGCAAGTCGATGTCCACTGGCGGCTGCCCCACGGCCGGGCGGCTGAATCTCTCGCCGTATTGAGTGAAGCCGGGCGCGAAACCGCCGTGCGAGAGGAAGAACTGTCCGTTCTCCACGCCCATGAAGCGGTCGAGCCGGTCGGCCTTGCCTGTCGGATCGTGGCTGAAGCTGGCCGTAGTCAGTTCGATCCACCGGCCCTCGACGGTGCGTATCCATTGGTTGCCGTACAGGGCTTTGCGGAGCACGTGACCATTGGCGCCGCCGAAGTTCTCGCTGAAACTGTACAGGCCGCGAAGGTAGCCGCCTTCTTTGGGAGCGGTCCAACTGGAGATGAGGACCCACTGTTTCTTCTCCGGGTGGAAGTAGTAGCCGGCATAGATCGTGTGTGTCTTATCGGTCGGCTTGGCGGTGACAAGGAATCGCTGCTTCTGGCCGGTCTTCCACGCATATACCAGGTGGCTGTGCCCGCCGGTGCCTTCATTGCCGAAGTCGCCGGCGTAGACACCTTCACCTTTCGCGACCAGCCTAACCCGATTCTCGTCGGGGACTCTGCTGCGATTGACAGCTTCGTTACCACTGTCCCAGACGCTGAAGATGATCCTGCGTTCGGTCGGGCTGTTGACTTGCATGCCGAAGTAGCCGCGATGCCAGCCGCAGGCCATGTAGTACGTCCAGATGGGGTCCTCCAGGCCGGTCATCTCGCAGTGGAACGCCTCCACTTTGGCCTCTTCGTCAATCGGATAGAACAGGTGCACGGAAGCGGCGTTACGCCGGGGTTTCAGGTTGAAGTGGGCGTCCTGCGTCGCCGGGCCGTCGACGATCAATGCGTCGAGATCGCCGAAAGGCTGACCCGGCGGATTGAGTGACTCGAGCGCGAATCGCTGATATCCGGCTTCGGCAATGTCGAACGAGCCGAACTCGGCGGTGACGAGGTCGGTGCCACTGCCTGTGGCTGACACCTCGTGCGACTGTCCGGCGACCGTCAAACGTAGCTTCGTCGTCGCGTCCTTGGGCAATCGCAGCGCCACGGAGCAATCGAGCTGGCCTGGGGTCTTGATTTGGCCGAACCAGAGCATCTTCAAAGCCGGGTCGTTCCATCGGGCGACGCCCGATCGAGCCGAGACGCGCGCCCCCTCCACGTTCGGATCGAGATAGGCGGTGAAGGTGGGGACGCGCAGCTCCGCGACGGCGGCCGTCGCCGTGGAAAGGACAAGGATCGCGGCCGTTCGCAGGCATGGCGGAGAGTGACTTTGCTGTTTTGCGTTCATGGCATTATACTATCGCCCGGCCGGCCGCACAGCAAGCCGGTGTGTCACTCGCAGAACGATCACACGATGCAAAGAAGGGACAACGGATGACGAACCACTCAGCTTTCCTCTGCATGGCCACTCTGGTCCTCGCGGCGCAGGCCCGTGCACAGAGTGACGTCTGGCATGACGAGCGGCGAATCGCTCGGAGCGTGCCGGCAATAGCCGCCGATCATCCCGGCAACGTCTTCGTGGCCGGCGAGGCCGTGACGGTCAGAGACCTCCCGGAGCAGGCGGTCCGTTGGCAGGCGGTCGATGATGCAGGTGCTATCGTCGCGCAAGGCCAGGCAGACGGGACGGCGTCTGCGAATCTTGGCAGCCTGGGCATCGGCTGGTACCGGCTCAACTTCTACGATGCCTCCGGCAAGGAAGCGGCCTGGACCACCGTTGGCGTGCTCTCGCGTCCGGTGGCTCCGACCCCGCGGGACTCGCCGATCTGTGTCGACTCGGCGACCTCCTGGTTCGCCAAGAACGATGTGCCGAGGCAGGAGCGGTTTGCGTATCTTGCTTCGCTGGCAGGGGTGAACTGGATTCGCGACCGGATGAGCTGGGGCGAAATCCAACCGGCCCCGGATACGTTCGTCCAGAACACGACCTATGACAGCGCGGCGACGCTCCAGGCCAGGTATGGCCTGAAAGTGCTCCAGGTCTTTCACCTCACCGCCGGGTGGGCGATCGATCGACAGCTTGACGGTGAGCGCGCATCGGGTCGCTTCCCCCGGGACCTGCGTCACTTCTACAACTTCCTCAAAGCGATGGCCCAGCGGTACGAGGGTCGCGTCCTGGCGTGGGAGCCCTGGAACGAGGCCAATATCCCGATGTTCGGCGGGCACACCATCGACGAGATGTGCACCCTTCAGAAGGCGGCGTACTTGGCCTTCAAAGCCGCCAAGGCGGATCTGACAGTCTGCTGGAACGTGTACGCCGAGTCGGGGACGCCGCTGCATGTGCAAGGCGTTCTTGACAACGAGGTCTGGCCGTACTTCGAGACCTACAACATCCACACGTACACGAAACCCGACGATTACTTGAAGGCATTTGCCCCCGCGCGGGAAGCGGCGTGCGGCCGGCCCATCTGGCTAACCGAGTGCGGGATCGGCCTGCCCTGGCAGACCGAGCGCCCCTGGAGCGAGCTGTCGCCGGAGGACGAACGACGACAGGCCCAGTTCATTGCGCAGTCGTACGCCAGCAGCCTGTTCGCCAGCGTGAACCGGCATTTCTTCTTCATCCTCGGCAACTTCCCGGAGAACAAGATCCAGTTCGGCGTCTTGCGTCACGACCAGACGCCGCGTCCGGGCTATGTGGCCCTGGCGGCGGTCGGTCGGCTCCTCGCCGGCGCCAGACCTCTGGGGCGACTGGTCCTGGAGCAATGTCCCGACGCGCGAGTCTACGCCTTTCGTGCTGTTCCCGATGGCGTGGAACGCGATATCCTCGTCGCCTGGGCCAACAAGGCGGTGGAAGTTTCCTGGCCGGTCGCGTTGTCGCCCCAGGCCGTGCATGACTACCTCGGCCGGTCTGTCGAGGCATCCCTGCCCATCAGCCTGACACCGTCCGCCTTCTTCATCGTGTTGCCGAAAGGCGAGGCCGAGCGGCTTGTGCTGAGACCGCCGATGTCCGCCTCCGCTCCGCGTCCCGGCGGTGCATGTCCGGTCGTCTTGCAGCTCCAGATGCCACAATCGGCGACGAATCTCGGTCAGCAGGCCCACGTCATCCCGGCGGGGGCGGCGACAACCCTCAACCTGTTCGCGTACAACTTCAGCGACGACACAGTCTCGGGCACCGTCACCGTCCGGCAGTCACCCTCCAACTGGCAGCTCACGCCCGCAAGCTGGACAGTGTCCCTGGACCCGATGGAGCGCAAGGTCTTGTCCGTTGACGTCACGATCCCGGCCGGCAGCGCCGCCGACTGGATCGGACTGCAAGGCGAGTTTGGCTCCACAGGCCGGCCGGTGCTTGCTTTTCGACTCATGGTCAAAGGGAATTGACGCGTCGGTTGTCACGAGCCCGTGTCCCCTCAAGGCCGATGATATTGAATGGGCTCTCGCCGGGGCGGTACGCTGAGGTTGTTCGTGCGCGCCGGGTCGTGTGGTACGAGCCGGCGCGTTCCGAAGACATCGTAGGACGTCTACGTTGAGCACTGTCGCACGTTCAGGGACCGGCGCAGTTGCACGGCGAGATCGAAGATCTCCTCTCTCGTGACACCGGCTTGCTCATACATCGCGAAGATGTTCTCATCGGGTGTCTCGGGGGGCACGGTGTGAGAGGCGGCGAGGATGTAGCCTCCGCCGTCGCAGGCCATCCCTTCGAGCAACTCGGCGGTTGCCTTGCGGACCTGGTCGGCCGTGCCGCTGGGCAGGACGCCTTGCGTATCGACCCCGCCCATGAAGGCCAGCTCCCGGCCGAATTCCCTCTTCAGCTCCAGTGGATGCATGCCGGGGCAGTTGCACTGGATGGGGTTCAGCACGTTCACGCCGATCTCGATCAGGTCCGGGATGATCGGCCGGATCGCGCCGCAGGAGTGGAACGCCACGATGATCCCGCGTCTCGCGGCCACGTCGGCGTTCTGCTTCAACAGCGGCTTGACCATGTCCCGCCACATGTCCGGGCGCATCAGCATGGATTGCTGACCGCCGGCGTCGTCGCCCAGCCACAACCAGTCGATCTCGAACCGCTGACACGCTGCCTCGGACAGGGCGATTGAGAACTCGGCGCTGCGTCTCATCATCTCCTTCGCCAGGTCCGGCTGAAGCGCGATCTCCATCAGCGTCTTCTCCATCCCTTGCAGCCGCCAGTACATCTCGAACACGCACGGCGAAACATCGCAGCCGATGAAGCAGCCGGCCTTGAATTCCATCACGGGTTTCATCAGGTCCACGAGCGCACCGACGCGATCAAACGGGAACTTGTATTGCCGTACCTGCCTCTCATCCGCGTGGGCCAGAGGGTACCGCGAGATCTGGTTGAAGCCGTCGATCCGCGTCCATTCGATTCCCCACTCGTCGACATGCGACTGGCCGTCGCGCTCGTGCACGATCCCCTCCATGGCGTAATTGTTGCTCACCCACGTCTGCCGGACGTCATCGCCCATCACAATCGGGACATACTGTGGCGGGATCTCCAGCAGCCTGCCCAGCCGCTCCCTCGTCTGCGGATGGTACCACATGAAGATCGGCACACGATCCACGGGCTGTCGTCGCAATGCCGCGTATACGCGCTCCTTCGAGGTCATCACTGCACCAGCTCGATGCCGTTGCCCGTGCCGAGGTTGCGCGAGTACTTCTTATCCTTCGGATTGTTCCAGTGTTCGTGGACGCCCATGCTCTCCAAGACCGTCCCGTCGTCCTCCGGATCGTACCGCGTGCCGGAGGGCGCCTTGTTGGCCAGAGCGGCCTCGTGCAGATAGTTGTCGGGGTTGCCCACGACATCCACGACGATGGAGCCCGTGGCCTGCTCGTGTCGCAGGAAGTCGAGTCCCACCGAATCGATGGCCACCATGTCCTGCGAGGCCAGAAGGCTGGAGAACCAGTCGTTGCCGAAGGAGGCGAACTTGACCACGCCGGAGCTCTGGTTCTTGGCGGGATACAGTCCGTCGATCATGTAGAGCAGTGTTTTGCCCCCGATCTGCTTGTGTCCGTTCAAGTCCACCAGGCAGTTGTACGAGCCCATCGCGCTGTTGCGACTGCTCGTGTCGTGCAGGGGCTGTGGCGTCCAGTTGTTCCTGTCGGAGAAGTAAGTGGACCCGAAATGATTCTTGGCGCAGAGGGTGACGCCACAGAGCGTGTGGGCCCGCAGCAGCGCCAGGTTGATCAGGTACCTGGCCTCAGTGACGCATCGCGGGAAGTATGCGGTGCCGGCCTTGGTCCGAAGCGGATTGGCGGTGTCTTCAACGGCTGCCACCCGGCTGCTGCCTGCGTTGTTCGGCGCAACGACGAACGCCACCGCCTGGAAATCGGGGTCGGGATTGGCCCTGATCTTCCGGACGATGGGGTCTCCGATGTTGCGCGAGGCATCGTAGACCGTAATGGCCGAGCCCGGCACGCCGGCCGTCTGGATGAGCTGATGCACCAGGGAATAGACAACCTGGGGACTGGGCATGCCGCCGTCCGGCTTCCATTGGGGCCGGCGGTCCTGATTCATATTGATCTTGACCGCGATCTTCTCGCCCTTGGCGTAGCCTGTGTCGCCTGAGCCTGCGGTCTTGTTGAAATGACGGAACAAGGCGTCCCACGCCTGGGCGTCGGTCGGCTTGCCCGTCAGCTTCCTGATCGCTGAGGACATCATGGCATCGACCGCTTTCTGGTCGGTGTTCTTGTCGTCCCACCAGTTGCCGGTCGAGCCGTCCCAGTGGGTGGCGTCGGCATCGCGGACCCACACGACACGACCGGGAAAGATTCCCCTGGCGGTTCCCATGGGGCTGTTCGCCGGTTCGCTCGGCGAGAAAGCCGCCGCCGCAGGCTTACTGCCGGTCGCACAGATGGAAGCCCAGAGGATCGCGACGGCCGCCGCAGCGCATACCGCCGCCAGAACGTACCGCGATTGACGCACCAGGTGTCTGGCCCGGCGGTACACGATTGTCGAACCGATCAGGCCGATGAGCCACACCACGAAGCCGCTCGCCAGTGGGAAGGCCATGCGCTGGCATGGGTAGGCGGCCCGGCTCGGCTTGGGGATGACCCGGATCAGAAACCACAGCAGGGCGAGCAATCCCGTAATCGGCAACAACCGCATCAGCCAATGTCTTTGTCGTCTCGCGTGCAGCGGCTTGCCTGTCCTCGGACAGATTCTCTCGGCGTCTGGCTTCATGGCATACCCTTTCAGATGGTCCAGTTCGGCTGTACAGGGTAACATATTGGCAACGCTACTCAAGAGGAGAATTGAATCAGGGACACGACCCGTCGTGACTTCGTGACCAGGGCCTCACCGGTTGCCCTCGCTGTTTGCACCCGTCGGGACAGCACGCTACAATGGCGTGACAGTCAACGGCGAAATGCCCGATGAATTGGTGGCTCTGTCATTGGAAATGGAGATATGTATGGTGCTGAACCGCTTCGTTACGTCCATTCTGTTGATTGCTGCAACGTTTGCCTTTGCGGCAGAGACTGCCCAACCGCCTGCTGCCCCTACACCGCGGCGATCGCAGAGGCCCGTGACGCAGTCGCCCCAGGTGCATGCGGACCGACGAGTGATGTTTCGTCTCCGGGCGCCGAAGGCCGATGAGGTGGTGGTCAACGGTCAGTGGCCCAACGGACGTACGACGATGGCCAAGGATAGCAATGATGTGTGGGCTGTCACCGTGGGTCCTATGGCGCCGGGAGTCTGGGAGTACAGCTTTCAGGTCGATGGCTTGCAGATGATCGACCCGGGCAATCCGGCGATCAAGCCGATGCGCGAGCCTCGGACCAGCATTTTGCACATTCCCGGCCGGCCGCCGTTGCTGCACGACTTCCAGGGTGTCCCTCACGGCGTTGTGCACCAGCATACCTACTTCTCCAAAGCGCTCGGTCGCGTACGGGAACTGATGGTCTACACGCCCCCGGGCTATGAGAAGCAGATGGACGTGCGTTTCCCGACGCTCTACCTTCAGCACGGCATGGGCGACAACCAGGCGACCTGGGTCGCGCACGGCAAGGCGCACTGGATTCTCGACAACTTGATCGCGCAGGGGCGTGCCAGGCCGATGGTGATCGTGATGATGGACGGGCACGCAGCGACACCGGGGCCGGGTGGCCCGATGAACAACACGACGGCCTTCGAGCGGGACCTGCTGGAAGACGTTATGCCGTTTGTTGAGGCGGACTATCGGGTGAGGACCGAGGCCACCGGTCGAGCGATCGCCGGCCTGAGCATGGGCGGCGGACAGTCGCTCACGATCGGCCTGAACCATCTGGACCGGTTCGCCTGGGTCGCCGGTTTCAGCGCGGGGGCGCCGTCTCGCGAGGCCATCGCTGCCACGCTGAACGACACGAAGACCGCCAACGAGAAGCTCAAGTTACTCTGGATCGGCATTGGCAAGGATGACTTCCTGCGCCAGCGCAATGAGCAGTTCATCTCGTTGCTCACCGAAAAGGGTCTGCGCCACGAGTGGCATCTGACCGAGGGCAATCATAGCTGGCGCGTTTGGCGAATCTACCTCGCCGAGCTGGCTCCGAAGCTGTTCCAGTAATCCGCCGTACGGCCTTGAGCTATGCCAGAAAGACTCCTGATTCGCTTGTGCATCCTGTTGGTCCTGTGCGGCCTGGCGGCCGCTGGGGATGCGAATGACCGCTCGCTGCTGACCGTTGAGAGGATCTTTGACTCCAACGAGTTCAAGCCGCAAGAGCGCGGCCGGTTCCGATGGCTCGAAGACGGCTCCGCATACACCGTCCTGGAGGACTCCGCCGAGACGAAGGGCGGAAAGGACATCGTGCAGTATGACCCTCGAACAGGTGCACGTGAGATCGCTGTGCCGGCACGGGACCTCGTGCCCGACGGTCAATCCCAGCCGCTCAAGATCGACGAGTATTCCTGGTCGAAAGACCGCCGCAAGCTGCTGGTCTTCACGAACGCCAAACGCGTGTGGCGGACAAACTCCCGGGGCGACTACTGGGTGCTCGACCTGGATCGTGGATCGCTGAAGAAGCTCGGAGGCAAGGCGAAACCATCCACACTGATGTTCGCCAAGTTCTCGCCGGACGGCCGGCGCGTCGCCTATCTGCGCGACCGCAACCTCTACGTCCAGGACCTGCGAACGCTCAAGATCAGGCGGCTCACACGGGATGGCGGTGAGAAGATCATCAACGGCACAGGAGATTGGGTCTATGAGGAGGAGTTCGAGCTGCGCGACGGATTCCAGTGGAGTCCGGACAGCAAGTCCATCGCGTACTGGCAGTTCGACACTTCCGGCGTGCCCGAATTCTCTCTCATCAACAACACCGGCTCGCTATATCCGCAGGTCACGACAATCCCCTATCCCAAAGTGGGACAGAAGAACTCCGCGTGCCGGGTCGGGATCGTCAAAGCCTCCGGCGGGGCGACACGCTGGCTGCGGGTCTCGAAGGACCTTCGGAATCACTACATCCCCCGGATGAGCTGGGCGGTTGACTCAGAGTCTGTCATTCTGCAACAGCTTAACCGTCTGCAGAATACAAACGAGGTAATCATCGCCGATGTTCGCACAGGGGTATGTCGGCAGGTGCTGTGCGAGGCGGACGATGCGTGGGTGGAAGTCTGCGACGGTCTGATGTGGCTCGATGAGGGCAAGCGCTTCACATGGCTGAGCGAGCGGGATGGGTGGCAACACCTCTACCGAATCTCGCGTTGCGATGGACAAGCCACGCTCTTGACGCCGGGGCAGTCCGATATGATGCGCCTTGACCGCGTCGATGAGAAAGGTGGATGGGCATATTACACAGCCTCACCCGACAATCCCACCCAGCGGTATTTGTATCGCGTCCCACTTGATGGCAGCGCCGGGACGGAGCGAATCACGCCGCTGGATCAGCCGGGAATGCACTCCTACGACATCTCGCCCGATAGCGGATGGGCACTGCACACGTACTCGTCGTTCGACGTCCCGCCGGTGACCGAGCTGGTGTCACTCCCGGACCATAAGATCGCCCGGGTGCTCGCAGACAACTCGCAATTGCGGGAGAAAGTGGCTGCTCTCAAGAGGTGTCCCACGGAGTTCTTTCGCGTGGACATCGGTAATGGCGTGCTGCTGGACGCCTGGTGCATGAAACCGCCTGACTTCGATCCGGCCAGACGCTATCCGTTGCTCTTTCACGTCTACGGCGAGCCGGCGGGGCAGACGGTTCTCGATCAGTGGGGCGGCGAGAAGTACCTCTGGCACTTGCTGCTCGCCCAGCGCGGATGCCTCGTGATGAGCATCGACAACCGCGGCACGCCGGCCCCCCGCGGGCGCCAATGGCGCAAGTGCATCTACAGGCAGATCGGCATCCTGGCCTCCGCCGACCAGGCGGCCGCCGCACGACAGATCATCGCGCAGCGACCCTATATCGATCCCAATCGAGTAGGCATCTGGGGCTGGAGCGGCGGCGGGTCCATGACGCTCAATGCAGTCTTCCGCTACCCAGACCTCTACCGCACCGCCATCGCGATTGCCTTCATCAGCAACCAGCGATTCTATGACACCATCTACCAGGAGCGGTACATGGGCCTGCCCGACGACAATCCCGACGGCTACAAAAACGGCTCGCCCATTACGTTTGCCCACCAGCTCGAAGGGAACCTGCTGCTCATCCACGGCACCGGCGACGACAACTGTCACTACCAGAACTGCGAGGCCCTGATCGACGAGCTGATCCGTCACAAGAAGCAGTTCCGCATGATGGCCTATCCGAACCGGACCCACAGCATCAAGGAGGGCGACAACACCTGGCTGCATCTCTACACGCTGATGACGCAATACCTCGAAGAGAATCTGCTTCGGGAGCCGTCACAGATCACAGCTCAATGACGGCTACCCCGAACCTGTCCAGATCGATGATCCCTTGCGTCCTCTTGTCGTTTAGCAGCTCGAGCTTGTCCTTGGGTACCTTCACCCTCCTGGGCTCGTCGGTGTGGTTGATGAGGAACAACAGGCTCTTGCCCTGTCCCTGGCGCAGCGATGCCTCCACGCCAGCCGGAGGAACGACCGACGGACGGACGTCGGCGTCCTTCAGCAGTCGGTCGATAAGGGCGTCGTAGAAATCGTCTTCACTGATCACGGCCCCGACGTACCACCCCTTGCCCTTGCCGTATTCGTTGCGTGTGACCGCCGCGAAAGGCTGCATGTGCCATTGACCGATATAGCCGGCCAGGGCCTTGGCGCCCTGGGGTTTCACCCAGTCCACATACTGGATCGCCGTGCCGGTCAGACCGTCGTCGCCGACGACCCGGTAGGAGGAGTCTGCGCCGAGCGAGCTGTACTCTTCAATCGTGATGCCCAGAGGCTCGGACAGCAATCCCGGGAGCGTTCTGTCGTGGCAGAGGTTGAACTCGTCCTTGACGCCTGTTCTACAATCGGCGAGCAGGACACCGCCATCTTTGACGTACGCATCCAATTTGCGGGCGGTCTCGTCCGGCAAGATCGACAGGTCGGGCGCCAGGACCAGCTTGTACGGCGACAAATCCGCCTGCCGGCTGACGATGTCCACGTTGACACCGGCTCGCATGATGGCATTGTAGTAGCGTCGTATCGCATTTTGCAGGCTGTTGCCGGCGAAGCCGGGCTGAAAGCTGAGCGACCACAGGTTATCGTAGTCATAGACGATGGCGACGTCTGACATGACCGTGGTGCCGCGCAGGTGACCCTCCAGCCTGCGGAATTCCTTGGCGGTCTGCGCCGCCTCCTTGTAGCGTCGCAGCGGCTCGCCGTCGTGGCCGAGCAGGCCGTGCCAGTATTGCTCGCGTCCGACGGTGCAGGTCCGCCAGCGGAACCAGATCTGTCCGTCCGAGCCGTGCGCGAGCTGTTGGTAGGCGATCTTGCGGATCTCGCCGGGCCACGGATTGCGTCCGAAGCTCTCCCAGCCGCAGGGACCGGCCGTTTGCTCCATGATCATGAAGTTCTTCCGCTTCAGCCCTCGCATGACATCGGCGGACAGCGACGCATCATACGGAATGTTCGGCTTGTCCGACCAGATCGGGTAATTGTCCCACGAGACGAAGTCGAGGTCGCGGGCCATCTCGTAGTAGTCGAGGGCGCTGAACAGACCCATGAAGTTGTGCGTGATGAAGTCGTCCGGGCAGAGCTCGCGAAGGATTGCCACCTGGCCCGTCTGGAAACGCGCCTGCTGCTGCGTGATGAAGCGTTTCCAGTCGAGACACGCGCTCGGGTTGCCCATGACCCAGGAGCGATCCGTGGCGCAGTCCGGGATCGTGATCTGGTCCCAGGCGGTGAACTTGAGTCCCCAGAAGCGATTGCCCCAGGCGCGGTTCAGCTCGTCGAGCGTGCCGTACTTCCTCTGGAGCCAGAACTGGAACCGGGCCAGGCAGGACGGGCAGAAGCACTCTTCGCCGCCGAACTCGTTGTCGATCTGCCAGCCGATGACATTGCGTTGCCTGGCGAAATGTGCGGCCATTGCCAGCGTGATTCGCTCTGACAGCAGGCGGTAATCGCGGTTGGAATAGCAGTTGTTCTTGCGGCCGCCCCAGACGACGCGTGTGCCGTCCGTTTTCATCCTCAGGGCCTCCGGATACTTGCGGGCGAGCCAGGCGGGCATGACGGCGGTGGGCGTGCCGAGAATCACGTTGATGTCGTAGCGCGCGAGGAGCTTGATCGCATCGTCCAGCCAACTGAAATCGTACTGGCCCTCCTGCGGCTCCATGTCGATCCACGCGAACTCCGCCAGGCGCACGACGTTGAAGCCCGCTTCCTTCATAAGCCTGGCGTCGGTTTCCCACCTTTCTCGCGGCCAATGCTCGGGGTAGTAGTCCACGCCAATGAACATCGACCGCCCAGGCGCAAGCACCGGCTGTCCCTGCGCAGCGGCTGTCTGGGCGAGGCCAGCCACCGGCAGCCAACAGCTCACAACGATTCCGGCGAGTATTGCACGTCGTTTCATGTTCCGGCCTTTCCTGTGTCACGGTTTTTCGCACGCGCCCACGGCGGGCCTCGTGTCCCCGGGCACTCGATTGCCCCAGAAGTCCCTGCCGCCGTTGTCTTGTATGAGCATTCCCGCTTTCACGCACGGCGAGTCTGCCGTCAGCCTGCACACAGCCATGCGGGTGAGCCTTGTCGGGTCCGTCGGCAGCGTCGCAGGGGTCATTCTCAGTCTGGGATCGATGCATTTGCCGACGATCCGGCCACCGATGGTCTCCTGGCCCGTTGCCTCCGCCCACTCGTCAAGAGTGGCGCGTCCGTCGAATGACAGGGCCTTGCCGTCCGCCGACCAGTAGACGTTGTTCTCAAATCTGCCTCTTTGAGTTTCCCCGGCAACCACATCGCCTGTGCAGATGAAGACATTGTTGCGAAACACGACGCCGGGCATGGGCAAGCCGCCGAATCCGACAGCCGAGCCGTTGCTGTTGTACACGGTGTTGTTATAGACCTGGCAATCAGAGGCGTTTGAAGCGGCGGAGAACACGTCGATGCCGCTTCGCCGGTTGTTCTTGACCCCATCGTTGTGGCTGACGTTGTAGCGGATCACGTTGTTCTTGAAGTCCGGGGCGCCGGGATACTGACAGAGGAAATACCCAGGGCCATCGTTGTTGTACGAGAGGTTGTACTGAAGGAAGGAGTCTGTCACGCCGCCGTCGAGATCAAACCCGCCGCCGTCATCGCCCGGGCTCTTGTTGTCGTGCGAGATACAGAACTGGATCGTGACGCGGTCGGCGTTCCACGCCCAGATGCCGACGGGCCCGTTGCCTTTGCGGGGCATGTCCCAGCCGTTATTGGAGGCTTCACAATACTCGATGATCGCCTCGCTCACGTTGCCGACCACGATCCCATTGCCGCTGTGGTTCGTCACGTTGGAGGGGTCGCCCGGATTGTTGTCGGCGACGCAATAGTCGATTCGCAGATGCGATGATGGCTGGTCATGGCCCACGCTGATTCCGGCAGAGCCGTTCTCGTGAGCATATGCGTTAGTGATCCGGGCGTCACGAACGCCGTCCAGCCGCACTCCGCTGCCTCGGAACCCGCTGACTTCGATGCTGTTGATTTCCAGGCCCTGTGAACCGGTGACGTATACTCCGTCCTCCGTGTTGCCCTCCTTGCGTCCCGAACCGGCAAAGCCGAGATTCTCCACGACGAGGCTGTCACAGCCCTCTGCTCGCAGGCTGCTGCCGTTGCCGCCATCAATGATCGCCCGGCCCTTGCCGTAGCAGGTCACGATGAGTTTCCTGGTGGGCGTCCCGCTATCATCTCGGCCGAGGGTGATCGTGCCGGCGAACCGTTGGCCTGCGCGAAACTGAACGCAGTCGCCCGGTCCTAAATCGGTGACGTTGACTTTCTCGATGCTCTGCCAGGGCCGCCCTCGCGTTCCCGGATTCGAGTCACTGCCTGTTGGGCTGACGTAATAATGTCGCGAGTAGACAGGAGCCGGGTTAAGGGACCACAACAACAAACTGCATAGTGGTGCCAGACAAACTCGTGCCGTCATCATCCGGGCCATCCTTCTGCATCATCGAATGCGCGGACTGCCGTTGGTCTGTTCGGGGGGGACGAGGGTCCACGGCTTTGGCGGCAGGTCCGGCAGGTAGCCTTGAAGCCACTCGTACTGAGGGTGCTTCTCAATGAACTCGGCGGCGTTGAAGCCGGTGTCGCAGGAGCCGCCCCATTTGGCCCAGAGCCGCCAGGCTTTGGCCATATCGGAGTCCACGACCTTGCCGTCGAACGCGCCCGCTGGGCGGAAGGCTCGCGTCGCGCCGGGCACGCTGGCGTCGTCCAGCTCGGCATGCCCACAGATGGTCCGGCTGCTGGGCTGCTCCTTCTGCAGGTACGTGTCGTAGTGATCCGCCAGCATCTGCCTGGCGAGCGAGGCGTCGATTCGCCCATAGTGCTCCTTCATCAACTGGTTCCATCGTACGCGACGCGCCACGCAGGCGTCCCGGATGTCGTCCCACGTGGCGTCGGTCTCCAGCCTCAGAATCTGCATGTTCGCCGTGACGTTCGAGCCGGCGAAGTAGCCGTTCTTCTTCTTCTCCAGGCTGTGATACTTCAAGCCGAGATCCAGGCACGCGATCTCGCCGGTGTTGATATCGCCGAGCAGCCAGGAGTTGGCGTAGGCGCCGCTGTTGCCTTTGACCAGGATATCGGCCCACTGGTCGATGCTGTTGGCGTATTGCATCGCCTTGCGCGCCCGGACGAACACAGGGGTCTTGCGGGCGTCGAAGCCCCGAAAGTCGCCGATCGTCGTTTCCGTGCCGAGGATCCCCGCGCCGGTAATGAAGAAATCCGTCGCGCTGTAGATGCAGGGACCCCAGGTCTGCATCAGAATGCGGTGGCCGCTTTGCGCGACGATATCCAGGATGATGTTGGCGGATTTGCCCAGCGCATAGGGACACCAGGAATTGTGCGCCATGACGATCTTGCCGCCGGCAGTGGCGTCGCCGGTGGCGATGAAGGCGCTACAACCCGG
Source organism: Sedimentisphaerales bacterium (assembly GCA_016928975.1). The sequence continues at coordinate 17,401 of JAFGJR010000292.1, forward strand.
GTGGTCGTCCCTGAGCCGCTGGCGCTGCATGGGCCACCAGTACCAGAACAGATCGATGAAGCCATTCATGTACAGAATCTGCTCGTAGCTGACCTCTTTGCCTGCGTTGTGCATCCCGGCGGCGATGCCTCTCATCTCCTGGGCGTATTCGGCCGGGATTTTGTCCTTGAACAGCCGACGGGCGGTGCGCACGAAATAGTCCAAATTCTGGCCAGTCTCGAATTCCTGCGTGTAGGCCAGCGTGCGCAGGAATTCATCGATCTCGTTGGCGGTCAGGTAGCCTCGCTGGAAGCCTCGTTCGAAGGGCTCGCCCTCGGTGTGAAGGAAGATCCAGCCGTTGATGTCCTGGCGATGGCCTTTGGCCAGCCACTGCTCCTGTTGCTGCGGAGTCGACGAGACCTCCGTCGTTCGGCACGAGACGAGGCAACCTGTCGAAACGACCATGACGCAGCATGCGACGAGTCTCTTGTACATTGTGTCTCCATTCTCCATCGTTACGGATTCGCGGGATTCGAGTCCACGGCGTTGCGGTCGGGTGGCTCTTTGCCGAGCAGATGGCGCACGAAGAAATCCTCCATTCGCCGCTGGCCGTAGGCGCCGCCCATGCCGTGGCCGCCGCCGGGGATCACGAGCAGATCGAAATCCTTGCCGGCCTTGACCAGCGCGTCGACAAATCGCATCGTCGATTCCGGCGGGACGTTGTTGTCCATCTCCCCGACGATCAGAAACAGCTTGCCTCGCAGCCGCTGGGCGTTTTCGATGTTCGAGCATTCTGCGTAGCAGGGTCCGACCGGATAGCCCATCCACTGTTCGTTCCACGAGGCCTTGTCCATTCGATTGTCGTGGCAGCCGCACGAAGCGACGGCGACCTTGTAGAACTCCGGGTGGAACAGCACGGCGCCGGCCGCACTCTGGCCGCCGGCGGAGTTCCCGTAGACTCCCACGCGGCTGATGTCGTAGTACGCGTATTTCTTCGCAACCGCCTGGTGCCAGAGGATTCGATCCGGAAATCCGGCGTCTTTGAGATTGTGCCAGCAGACGTCGTGGAAGGCCTTGGAGCGGTTTGCCGTGCCCATTCCATCCACCTGCACCACGATGAAGCCCAGATCCGTCAGTGATGAGAACTGGCGCCATGGACTGAAGCTCTTGGGCACATAGGAGCTTTGCGGCCCGGCATAGATGTACTCGATGACCGGGTACTCCTTCGTCGGGTCCAGGTCCTTCGGTCGGCAAATGATGCCCCAGATGTCGGTCTTGCCGTCGCGGCCCTTGGCTACGAACACCTCCGGCGGGATCCACCCTTTGGCGGTCAGCTCGCTGATGTCTGCTTTCTCCAGGGGACAGATCAGCGTACCGTCCGAGGCGCGGCGCAACGTGTGCACCGGCGGCGCATCCACCCGGCTGTAGGTGTCAATCAGGTAGCGACGGTCCGGCGAGTACTGGATCGTGTGATTGCCGTTGCCCTCCGTCAGGGCTACCAGTCCGGACCCGTCGAAGTCGACGCGGTAGTAGTGGAGGAAATACGGGTCTTGATCCGTGTTCTTGCCACCGGCGGAGAACCAGATCTGACGCGTATCCTCGTCAATGCGGTCGATCCCTCGCAGGACCCACTCGCCTTTTGTGATCGCAGTGCAAAGGCCGGGCTTCGCGGCATCGACGAGGTAGAGATGCCGCCAGCCGTCACGCTCGGAGACGCAGATGACTTCATCGGTCTTGTCCAGCCAGTTGACCCTCTCCAATCTGAGGTTCTCCGTGTGCGCAGTCCAGATGAACGTCTCGGTCTTCTCCTCCAGCAGGTTTCGCACCTCGCCTGTGTGCACATCCACCTGGATCAATCGCAATCGCTGGTGGCCGCGATCCTCCTGCTCGTAGCCGAAGCGGCAACCGTCAAGGCTCCAGTGGATGCGCGGCGTCTCCCACTCGTGCTCGAACCGGTCCACTGCCGGCCTGGTCTGCTTGCGGCTGGTCACATCAAAGAGATTCAGCTCATAGAGAGCAAACTTGTCACCCGGCAACGCGTACGGCCGCTTCTCCAGCACGGCCCGGCCGCCACCTGGAGGGGACGAACGAATTAGACAGACCTCTTTGCGGTCGCCGGGCTCCACGCGCCAAGCGACAAGCACCGTCGAATCGGGCGACCACTGAAGCCGGCTGTAGGCGTTGCCCTCCTCGCCGTCGGTGCTGAGCGGGGTCGTTTCGTTGGAGTCCCTGGCACGGAGAAACACATTGTTGTCCTCAATCAGTGCCGTCCACTTGCCATCGGGTGAATCCGGAGATGCGTTGCGGTCCCGCCTGCCTGCGCGTCCGCGTCGTCCGAACGGCGAGTTCCTCGAATCCTGATCGGGCGACGGAGGTGACGCGGTGTCTGTCTTGGCGCATGCGTAGGTCGCGAGGTCGCACGTCCAGCCGGTCTCCTCCACGGTGAACCGGACCGACCTGGCGTCATCGGTGAATTCGATATTGTTGAATGGCAACTGATTCGCCTGGTACTCGGTTCCCGCGGCCTTGGAGAGAGCGGCGGCCAGCCTCGGGTGGTCAAAAGCCGCCTGCCGTGTCCCTTGCTCGGCATCGACCAGGATGAACTCCTTCGTGTTGCCGCTCAGGTCGTTACGATACCAGAAGCTCTTGTTGTCGGCGAGCCAGTGCGGCGTGATCTGGCCCTTGTAGTACCCCTCCACCCTGCGCGGCGGCCCGAACCGGGGTTGGGCAGATACATGAGGGGCATTCAAGGTCTGCACGAAGGTGATCGCCATGCACAGAATGCTGAGTTTCCCTGCTGCTGCGCGGGTAGCTCTCATCATTGTCTGTTCTCCATCAGGCTCTATTGGCGGACTGTTGCTCCACATGATACCAGATCGACTCACGCAATGCCATCCAGTGACACACCCCTCGGTGCCACCAAAAGCAAACACCCGTCCTCGGACGGAAATTCCATTGCGATCTATCGGGAAATGTGGTATAGTAACTGCACTGAGACAGGATCAGGCAGGGTGGCCTATGGCCACCGTTCATCCACCGAATCGGAGGTACGTTATGGTTGCTCGATGCACATCCTGGGCGTATGTCGCGGCGGTCCTTCTCCTGACAGGCGTTTCCACCGCCCCGGCCAAATACAGCGGCGGGACGGGCGAGCCGAACGATCCGTACCAGATCGCCACGGCCGCCGATCTGATCGCCCTCGGCGAAACGCCCGCAGACTACGGCAAGCACTTCATCCTGACCGCCGACCTCGACCTGGACCCCAACCTGCCCGGCCGAAAGGTCTTCAACAAGGCGGTCATCGCAGGGGATCGGTACAATGCCTCCTTTGCGGGTGTATTCGATGGGAGTGGTCATACCATCCGCCATCTGACGATTGTCTCTTGGAGCCGTGATAATGGGCTATTTGGCGTATTGGAGTCAGGTGCGCTGGTCAAGGATACGAACATGGTAGATGTCGACATAAGAGATAGAGGCGCAGATCAGTATGGATTCTATGCCACCGGCGGGCTCGCGAGCCGAAACTATGGCAGTGTAAACCGGTGCTGCAGCACTGGTTCAATCCACGGACCGGGTAAAACTGGCGGGCTGGTTGGAGACAATAGAGGCACTATGTTCCGGTGCTACAGCACCGCTTCGACCGACGGGCCGTACCATACCGGCGGGCTGGTCGGAGACAATTTCGGCGCGGTGATCAACTGCAACGCCACCGGGGTAACTGTAGCCGGTGGAATCGACCCGAAAGGGAGGGCGCGCACTGGAGCCGCGGGCGGGCTGGTGGGCTGCAACGATGGCGGTGCTATATCAGGCTGCTACAGCACTGGCGACGTTCATCAGGCATTGGAAGCGGGTGGGCTGATAGGATGGAATCGTGGCATTGTAGCTAATTCCTACAGTAACGCTGCTGTGAAAGGCGATGTTGCTGGCGGATTGGTGGGACAGAACGATGGGCACGTGGCCCATTGCTACACCACTGGCACAGTCATCGGCATCTACGCCGGTGGCCTTGCGGGGCGAAACTGCCAACTTGGCACAGTGCACAACAGCTTCTGGGATATCGAGACCTCAGGCCAGACCAAGAGTTGCGGCGGCACAGGCAAGACCACTGCCGAGATGAAGGACATCCGCACCTATCAGGATGCCGGGTGGGACTTCACCGGCAAGACTGAGGATGGAACATCGGACTTCTGGCAGATGGCGGATGGAGAGTATCCTGACTTGGTGGCGTGTGACGGCTTCGTCGCGCCCCAATTGCAGGGCCTCGGCACGCGTGAGAAACCCTACCTGATCTCGAATGCCCGAGAGCTTGGAGCGGTTGTTCATTGCAATCCTTCTGGCGCCTACCGGCTGACGGCGTCCATAGATCTTAATGGCATCCGCTGGGGTACGGCTGTCATCCCAGCGTTTGGGGGCACATTTGACGGCGCCGATCACACGATCTCTCATCTGCTGATCCGGGGCGGCGGTTATCTGGGCCTTTTCGGCTGGGTCAAATCCGGCGCAGACATTAGGAGACTCAGGATCGAAGACGCGAACGTAGTCGCCTTGTATGGGCGCGTTGGAGGACTGGCAGGACTCAACGGCGGCGCCATCACCCAATGTGGCAGTGATGCCAACGTCACGACCATAGGCGATACGGTCTCCTATGCCGGTGGGTTGGTGGGACGCAACTACGGCACCCTGACCCAATGCTACAGCGCCGGTGAGGTCCACGCCGTCCGCACTGTCGGCGGGCTCGTGGGAGCTAACGAGAGGACCGTTTCGGTACCAGGTTCGCTCAAAGTCGAGATTAGCAACTGTTATTCGACCGCGAGTGTAGAAGGTTGTCTTGGTGTCGGAGGGCTGGTGGGTGACAACGGGGGTGCTATAGAGTACTGTTACAGCACCGGTTGTTTCACGCCCGGTTGTCACAGCCCGAGAAAGCCGAACTGTGCCGGTGCGCTTGTAGGCTATCCAAGATATGAGAGCCGCGTATGGTCCTCTTTCTGGGATGTGAACACATCGGGCCCATTGGATGATACGTATCAGGAACAGGCGCCATCCTACGCGCGTGGCATAGGTCTGTCTACTCGTGCGATGCAGTCGGTCTCGACTTACCGGCATAATAGGTGGGACTTTGCGGGCGAGGTGGCCAATGGCCCCGAGGACATCTGGAAGATAGCCGAAGGGTTGGATTATCCCCGCCTCTGGTGGGAACCGTATGATGGACGGGTCACGGTGGTGCTGGGCCAGATATTTTCCGTTACGCTCGAATCGAATCCCAGTACGGGGTATCGATGGGAATGGGTGGATCACCAGGACTCCATCGTGGAGCAGATGGGCCAGGCACAGTTC
>JAFGJR010000007.1 GCA_016928975.1 Sedimentisphaerales bacterium
CATAGTTCATAATACCCAAGTCAGCCCAGCGACTGAACCGCTTGGCCGACGGCTGTAGTTGTCCAATTCCCGCTGAACCAACACACTCTTTGCGATACTCTTCACAAGATAGGTCTTGCCTGTGCCAGCTCCGCCAGAGAGAAAGATCCGTTCTCCTCGCAAAAGGCTTTCGATGATATCCTCGCGAAGTTCTGGATTTCCACTATCGAAGTACGGTACGAATTTCGGAGGTTGGCTGACTTTGGGTCGTTTGCGGCGCAGCAGCATGACGACTATGAACGCTACAATGAGAGCGACTACAGCATCGTAGGCCGAGAGAAATGCAATCAAGATGTTCTCCCTTCCAGCATTCACCACGCAAGCACGCAACCTACGTATACCATTCGATTCTCTCTGACGCCCAACAGATCGTTGGCTTGCCAAGTCCCCTGCGAAGGACGGACCTGATCTGAGCCCATTGTTGTCGGCCTCCCAAGGTGTCCCAACTCATAAGCGCACGGCTATCGTAGCCACATCCGACATGAAATCAAAGATCAAAATGCAGGTGCTCCGCCGGGCTCTTAGCCCTCGCGAAATGGCGAAAGAAAGACGCGGTTGGGGTGGACTTATGCGGGGCGGGACATAGAATAGGGACAAAATGGCTCAGGGATGGGTCGGGCCGGATGATTGGAGCAGAGTTCTTGGAGAGAAAGCCATGGTGGGCGTCAGAGAAAGTGCAGGGACCGCCGGTTTTCGCAGTGTGGTCGTGACTGTCGGCTGGTTTGTTGCGGCGATGCCGGTGATCGCGTGGGGCTTTGTGCCTCTGCCGGATGATACGAAGGTTGCCGTCGCGCCAAGGGTCCGCATCAATGCGTACCCGTTCAGCCTGGAGGATGTGCGGCTTCTCGATGGGCCGTTCAAGAAGGCGATGGAACGCGACGCTTCCTATCTGCTGACGCTGGAGCCGGATCGACTGCTCCACCGGTTTCGACTGACCGCGGGACTCCAGCCTCGCGCGCCGCTCTACGGCGGCTGGGAGACAATGGGCATCTCGGGGCATTCGCTCGGGCACTACCTGTCGGCCTGCTCGATGATGTATGCCTCCACGGGCGATGAGCGATTCCACGAGAAGGTGACATACATCGTGGATGAGCTGGAGGCTTGTCAGGTCGCCAACGGCAACGGGTACGTGGGCGGCATCCCGGACGGCAAGCGAGTCTTCGCGGAGGTGGCCGCCGGGGACATTCGCTCGCAGGGCTTCGATCTCAACGGCCTGTGGGTTCCCTGGTACACGCAGCACAAGCTCTTCGCCGGACTTCTCGACGCGTACCGATACTGCCGCAATGACAAGGCTCTGGCGGTTGCGCGCAAGCTGGGCGACTGGGTCGAGGACGTTATCGGCAAGCTCAATGAGGAGCAGATGCAGAAGATGCTGGCCTGTGAGCACGGCGGCATGAACGAGGTGCTGGCAGAGCTGTACGCGACCACGGGTGACGAGAAGTACCTGGCGCTGTCCCGCCGGTTCCACCACAAGGCCGTGCTCGATCCGCTCGCCAACAGGCAGGACAACCTGCCCGGCCTGCATGCCAATACACAAATCCCCAAGATTATCGGGGTCGCCCGGCGATACGAGGTCACAGGCGACGCGGCCGACCGCACGATTGCCGAGTTCTTCTGGGATCGGGTCGTGCATCATCACTCCTACCTCATCGGCGGCAATAGCGATCACGAGCACTTCGGTCCGGCGGACAAACTCAACGACCGCCTGTCCTCCGAGACCTGCGAGACCTGCAACACGTACAACATGCTGAAGCTGACGCGGCACCTGTTCGCCTGGCGCGGGACGACCAAGTACGCCGATTACTATGAGCGAGCCCTGTACAATCATATCCTGGCGTCGCAGGACCCCAATAGCGGCATGATGTGCTACTTCGTGCCGCTCCGGTTGGGCGAATTCAAACGCTACTCCAACCCCTTCAATAACTTCACCTGCTGTCACGGCACGGGCATGGAGAACCACGCCAAGTATGGTGACAGCATCTACTTCCGCGACGACGCCGGCCTGACCGTCAGTCTCTTCATCCCCTCCGAGCTGAACTGGAAGGCCAAAGGCTTGAAGGTCAGACAGGAGACGAACCTCCCCATTGAGGACACGACGACGCTGACGCTCTCGTGTGACAAGCCGGTGAAGCTGGCGATTCGGATTCGCTGCCCGGCCTGGGCGACACGAGCATTGGAGGTGAAGGTCAACGGCAAAGTCCAGGCCGTAGATGCGGCGCCCGGTAGGTACGCCGTGATGGCCGAGACCTGGAAGGACGGGGACAAGATCGAGGTCCGGATTCCGATGGGCATCCGGCTGGAGCCGATGCCCGACAACCCCAAACGAGCGGCGATCCTGTACGGCCCGATTGTCGTGGCAGGCGATCTCGGGCCCATTGAGAAGAAAGCCTCCAATTCCGCCGTGGTGGACGACTACGACCTGACGGTGCTGGTCACCGGGGATAAGCCATTCCAGGACTGGCTGGTGCGAATGGAGGACCGTCCGCTCGGCTTCGAGACGTACAACGTGGGCCGCCCGCACGACGTGGAGTTGATTCCGTTCTACGAGATGCACCACCGGCGCTACGGGGTCTACTGGGATTTCCTCACCGTCGAGCAGTGGGAAAAACGTTACTATGATTTCCTCGCTGAGCTCAAGCGGCTTCGTGAGCTGAAGGCCCGCACGATCGACGAGCTGCGGATCGGCGAGATGCAGCCCGAGCGGGACCACAACGTCACCGGTGACAAGACCGGCGCCGGCGAATTCAACGGCCGCAAGTTTCGCCACGCCACGGACGGCGGCTGGTTCTCCTTCGAGATGGCGGTCCTGCCGAGCGAGCCGGTGGACCTGCTGTGCACGTTCTGGGGCAGCGAGCGCGGGCCGCGAACCTTCGACGTTCTCGTCGAGGGCCAGAAGATCGCCACCCAGTCGCTCCGCGACGACCGCCCGGACCAATTCTTCGACATCGCGTATCCGATTCCTGTCGAGCTGACCCGAGGCAAGCAGAAGGTGACCGTGAAGCTACAAGCCCATCGGGGCAACTTCGCCGGCGGTCTCTTCGGCTGCCGCACGGTCAGGAGAGAGCCCAAACCGGCTCCGGTGACTTCGGCTAATTCGAACGCGGGAGCGTCACAGGGCCAACGGCAGGTGATCGTGCCGGCCGGCGAGGCGGGCAAGGAGGTGCCGGCGGAAGTGATGCAGCGGATCTATGACGAGGTGAAGACGCCGCACAAGCACGGCGTGATCCTGGCCAGCGAGAATGGCGCAAAGCTGGATTGCCCCTGCGTCTTTCGCCACGGCGACGCGTGGTACATGACCTATATCATCTTCGCCGGCACAGGCTATGAGACGGCGCTGGCCAGAAGCACCGACCTGTTTCACTGGACGCCTCTGGGCAAAGTGATGCAATTTCGAGAGGTCACGTGGGATGCCCGGCAGGCGGCAGGCTTCGTCGCTTTGCAGGACCACCACTGGGGTGGCTCCTGCGCGTTGCAGCCATACGAGGACAAGTACTGGTTCTCTTATCTCGGCGGGGCGATGGAGGGTTATGAGACCGATCCGCTATCGGTCGGCATCGCCTGGACGAGCGACCCAACGCAGCCGGTCGAGTGGACCCGACTGGCGGAGCCTGTCTTGTCGCGGGATCAGCCGGACGTTCGCGAGTTCGAGACCGTGACGCTCTACCGGAGCAACATCATTCACGATCCGAGCCGAATGCTGAGCTATCCCTTCGTCATGTTCTACAACGGCAAGCGTGCCGGCGGTCACGAGAGCATCGGCATGGCGGTCTCGAAGGACATGAGGCAGTGGCTTCGCTTCGGCGAAGACCCCGTCATCGACAATGGCAAGGGGATCTCCGGCGACCCGCAGATCACACGGGTCGGCGACGTCTGGGTGATGCACTACTTCGGGGCGTTCTGGAAGCCGAAGGCCTTCGACACGTTCGCCTGCTCTTACGACCTGGCCCACTGGACAAAGTGGACCGGGCCGCACCTGATCGAGCCCTCCGAGCCCTGGGACGAGACCTTCGCCCACAAGCCCTGGGTGATCAAGCATGATGATATCGTTTATCACTTTTACTGCGCCGTCGGCAATCGCGGCCGCGTCATTGCCCTGGCCACCTCCAAGCCCGTATAGTCCGTGTTCTCGACGTGTCCATACAAAAAGGGCCCGCGTCCCGGAGGACGCAGGCCCTGTGGTTCACAGTTCCCAGTTGACAGTCAACTGACAACTCGTCGTTACGGCTTGATGACACGGATGTCGTCGATGAACAGCATGCCGCTGCCATCCGCCACCGGAGCGTTCCGGTTGCCGACACCGATAAACATCTTCGTGACCCTGGTCATATTGACGCCGGTGAAGCTGCTCAGCGGCATCAACACCTGGGTCCAAGTCTCGGCGTTCACCGCGGTGGCGTCCGTCACGACAGCGATCTTGTTCGAGCTGTCCTGAATGGCGACGTAGAGGTCCTGGGCGCTGTTGTACTTCGGACTGGCAATCACGGCCCCTTGCCACTGGCCGGTCACACTACCGGTCGTCTTGATGCTCTCGAACTGGAACGTCCGCTCCTCTCCGGCCACATGGGAGGTCACGCAGATGCCGATGCACACAGGATCCGTCAAGACGACATCTTGTGTGCCCACCGCCGTCCAGGTGCTACCGTCCGGTGACAGGTAGCCGGTGAACGTGTCGCCCATGCGCTCTACCTTTACCCAGTACGGTGGTGCGACTACTGCCGTGGAGTCCACGTTGCCGGAGCCACCATCGGTAGTCGCCCGATACTGGAAGCTGGCGCCGTTGCCGGCGGCAGAAGCAGCCGAGTGGGCGGTCATCACCATCATCGCGTGCATGGAGCCGCCGTCGAGACTGTCGCGAATCATCACGCCGCCTTTGGCCCAGGCATTCGAGCCAGTGCCGTTGCTGGTGACCTTGGCGACGATCGTTGCATCGCCGTTGAGGGTCTTGTAGGCGAAAGTGAACTCATCGCTGTTGTTCCAGATGTCGGCGCCATCGCCGGTGAGGGTCATCTTGCCGCCCGTCTCAGAAACAGCCGTGCTGGTGACAGCCGGATAGCCTTGGACGTACAGGCACAGCGTATCGACGCCGTTGACGGTCCAATTCTGAGGCGAGCCAAACGTTCGCTCGGTCTCCGAGTAGAACGGGCTGTCGGCGTTGTTGTACGCGAAAGGCATGGACGACCCGCCGCCGTGAATGATGGAGTGCTCGGAGAACGGCTCACCGGCATAGCCGACGGTCGAGCCGGTGCCGTTGCCCGGATCGCCGGGAGCGGGCTCGGTGTAGCCCCAGCCGTCGATCCAGGTCTGGAA
>JAFGJR010000293.1 GCA_016928975.1 Sedimentisphaerales bacterium
GGCAGCATCCCAATCGCTCATTCATGCTTCGCAGAACGCATCGACGAGACGCTCAGAACCCCTTTCCACAACAGAAACTACGTAGTTGGCGCGTGGGCAGGTCGTGTGTCGGTTGAAGACGTGGATTCCAGCTTCCGCTGGAATGACAAACCGTCTCCATACTACAATCCTTCGAAACGTTGTTTTCCGCGCTGGACTTCGGTCGCGGCCGATGGGCGAAGCCAAGGGCCGCGCCGTGCCCTTGGTGTCCTTGGTGGTGAAGGAATCTGGATTCACGCGTGGAGTTCGCCGATCAGGTCGAGATAGTCGGAGACGAGGCGCGTGATCAGGAAGTTGTCCCGCACGTGCCGCCGTGCCTTCTCTCCGAGACTCTTCGCCCCGGATGGGTCTTTCAGGATATGGACGATCCGCTCGGCGAAACCATCGTAGTCGTTCGGTTCGAGCAGGTAGCCGGTTTCACCGTCCTTGATCTGGAGCGGGATGCCGCCGACGTTGCTGGCGACGACCGGCTTTCGCTTCCAGAGGGCTTCCGTGACGGTCAGGCCGAATCCTTCCTTGATCGATTTCTGGATAATCACGGTAGAGAGTTGCTGCACGGCGTTGACGAGGACGTCGTTGTTGCCGACGACGAACAACACGTCTCCCTTGCGGACCAGCTTGTCCGCCATCTGCCGGATGCGCGTGTAGATCTCCATGCCCTGCGGATCGTCCGTGGCCAGGTTGTAGCAGTACAGGAGACGACAGTCCACCTTCTCGCGCACCCGCTTGTACACTTCGAGGACGCCCTCCGGGTCCTTCCAGGGGTCCATTCTCGACACCTGGGTGAGCAGGGGCTTGTCCGTGGGAATGTGCGCCCGCTCGGCATACCGCCGCAGGTCCTTGTCGGGCAGGTCTCGGTTCTTCAGCGAGAGCGGGTCGATGGCCGGGTGGATCACCCGCTGCTCGATGGGGAGGTCCTTCCTGCGATACTGTTCGCTCGACACGATGATCATGTCGTAGCGGATCATGAACTTCTCCAGGAAGCTCCACAGCTCGCGCGGAGGATTCGAGATGTCGATATGGCATCTCCAGATCCACGGCTGCGATTTCTTGTGGAACTTGATGAGGGGCAACGGCTGCGGATCGTGCACGACGATGCAGTCGTGATCGAGCCGGGTGAACGTGAGGAACTCCTGATTCACGTCGAGGTACAGGTCCTTCTTGTTGCGGGACAGGCGCAGCCGGCTGCCCTGGAGGGCGTTGTGAAACCGCTTGGTGACATCGAAGAAGGCGGGGCTGCCGGAAATGGTGCGCCACTCGGCGCTCAGTCCGGCCTCGTTGAGCAGGGGGACCAGCCGGCCGAGAATCTCCGCGACGCCCCCGCCGAGGAACGTCGCATTGATGTGGCAGATCTGTTTGCCGTAGAGCTTCCTCGCTTTCGAGAAGATCGAGTAGATGGCCGCCGGCCCCACAATGTCGATGTAGTCGTCAAGGCTTCTGGGCATTCGCGTTGGCTCCGACATGGACTTATTGACGCGGACTACTCCGGGGGACATGCCCCGTTTTCCACGCTCATCATCTCCTTCTCGTAATCGGTTCTCCGAATGCAACGACCGTTCCGATTGTACCCCTTCCTTATCGCCAGTCTACAAGTTGGGACTCCCGACTTCAACCGTTATCTTGTGCAAGGTCCGTGTATTTGTTCCCATTTCGACTACCGCGGGAGCAGGGGACAGTCACGTGCAAAGAGCCGCTGGATTCCCGCCGCTGTGCCCGCGCGAGGGCAAGCTTCGCGGGGATGACATGCTCGTCACATACCACCTATCGCTTGTCACATCTTCCAGGCAACTTGGTGGGTGGGTCAGCCTTTTTCGGGGCCGGAGCTGGCGTAGATGGCGGCGGGGTTGTCGGCGATCCGGTCGCCGCGATACATGCGTACGAAGGGACGTTGCGGCGTGAGGCCGGCGGACTCGGCCACCCTCACGGCGGCGTTGTCTTGCGGGATGTCGATGAACACGGGCCGGCCGGCAGTGCGGCCCAGGGTATCCCTCAGCAGGCTCGCGCCGGCGTCGCCGGTGGCGATACATGGGCCGATCTGGGTCGCGTTGGCGCCGCGGCGGGCAGTGACGAAGCCCTCCAGCCAGCCGCGGCGGCGCAGGACTCGTACCGCCTGCGGCCATTCCTCGAAGAGGCGCACGAGCATCGTCTCACGATCCGTGCCTGTGGCCTGGCGGTCGAAGGCGACGAGCTCGCCAAACAACTCCGGCGGCGTCTCCTCGACGTGCGGCTCGGCGGCCAACTGCGGAGCGATCCCTTCGTATCGCGTCAGGGAGTATTCGGGCAGGAATCCCAGCCTCTCGTAGACGGGCCGGCCGGCGGAGGTGGCGTCCAGGCGAACGGTCCGTATGCGCCGGTGGTCCAGGCAATCGAGGGCGTGTTTCAACAGTGCCGTGGCGACGCCCTTGCGTCTGGCGCCCACTTCCACCAGAACCATAGCGATCCAGGCGACCGGGCCGAACGTGCACGTGACAGTGGTCGCCACGGGCATGCCATCGAGCTGTGCGACGAAACAGCCTTGGGGCTCCATGCTCAGGAAGCGTCGCCAATCGGACTCCACCTGGTTCCAGCCCGCCTGCCGTGACAGGGCCAAGCCCAGCGGCAGATCGGCCACGGCCATGAGTCGAATCTCGATCATGCTTGTGGAGTATACCAGAGTCCCGCGAAGAAGGACACGGTCTCCGCCCGCTCCCGCGGGGACCGCATAGATACACGATCAGTCGCCTGCCTCTTCGTACGGGGGCGTCTTGGAGAGCACCTCGCGGGTCCTGGCTCGACCGAGCTCCCCGGAATCCGGTTCGAACGACGAGCCCGGTCGCGCCACGACTCCGCGAGAGTCACATGCATCTCTGCCGTTCCACGAAACAATCCGGGTAGCGGCAGACAGTCTGCGTTGCATAGTACCCCCCGTACAGCCTTGACGACCGTATCTCAGAGTATCAGGACCGACGAGGATTGCCCTGTCGGTCGTCCGAAATGTCCCTGGCGAAGCCCGCCGGCTATTTACCGGACATCTCGGCCCTCAGTTGGGCTTCGGCCTCGAGCCAATTCTGCTCGTCCTGGCCGCTCTTGCGTCCTTTCTTCAGCCAGATCTCGTGTGCCCGCCGACTGATCTGCTCATGTGTGGGCGCCGGGCCTCGCGTGGTCTTGCTGGGGCGAACGGCCACGGCTGTGCCGCCGCTCATTCGGGTGCTGCTCGCTGCTACCGTATTCCTACCGGTTTTCGACTGAGCCATAGTTGGCCTCCTTTTTTGCTGCCAAAATACACCTATCCTGGTGCCTGCTCTGCACCTTCCCTGCGGAATTCGTCACTGAATCCCGATGGAGCCACTCGCGCCGTCCATCCAATACGACTGTGACCGGTCACTCGTTCGATACCTGCCGGTCAGCCTTGGATCCCACAGCACAAATAGCCCCATTTCACTCTTGCAGGCGGTAGTATGCGATGCCCCGGAACGTCTGTCAAGCCCCATGAAAAAAAAGTGAGCGATTATTGGTCCTGTTGCCATACTCCGGGCAAAGGCAGGAAGCGGGCGCGACGCAGGCAACGCGGACGCGTGGATCGCAGTCCCCCGGCTTGACATCCTATACGGTGACGGTATCCTGGGGCGCGGTGTTGCGACGGTCGTGTACGGTCACTCGATTTAGGAGTGGAAAAGAAGATGATCCGTTGGCTGGTAGGCGCAGCAATCGTGATGCCCCTGTTGGTTGGCAGCGGCTCGCCATGTCCCGACCCGAATCATCCAGATCTCCGAGATTGCCCTTTCTCCGCAGATCCCAACCTGGTCGTGGGCCAGCTCCTGGATTGTGTGCGTATCGAGGTGGGACAGCCGTTCGTGCACACGCGAACGTGGTGCGACCCGGAAGGCGATCCGGCCAGGGCCGAGATCATCGCGGGTCCTCCGGGCGCGCATCTGATCAACAAGCCCCGAATCTCCTCCTACACGGTGCTGTGGACGCCGAGGCAGCTGATGCTCGCGGCGATCGTCATCCGCGTAACCGATGACCCTCTGCGCGGCAAGCCCAAGAGCGCCGACGGCACGATCCTCGTCGAGGTGGTGCCTCGCGCATCGGGTCTTGCGCCGCGACTGTGCGGCGGTCCGCCCCAATGATGTCCTGCAGAAAGTGCGGGGCGTGCTGCATTGCCCCCTCGATCACGACACCGATACCGAACATGCCGAACGGCAAGCCCGCCGGGGTGCGCTGCGCCAACCTCAGCGAGGAGAACCTGTGCACTCTCTACGGCAAGCCCAACAGGCCCGCCTTCTGCGTGGGCTGGAAGCCTGCTCCCGAGGCCTGCGGCGAGACTTTCGCCCAGGCCATGAAGAACCTCGTGGGCCTCGAAGCCGCCACCGCCTGACCTCTGTGCACGGCGTCTGACCGCCGGCTTCGCCGATAACCAGGCGAGCATGCTGCCCGGTTTATGGGCCATGCACGAAATACATCTGTAGTTCAAGGGCCGGTGTGGCTCAAGGCTGTCTGACGGTAATCTCTGTCCCGTCATAGCGAACCGTCCGGTCGGGCGCTGCATCCAGGTCGAGGACGAGCGGACGGTCTGCGCCTACCCAGACGATCTCGAACGTGCGACTCTGGAGCATGCCGGGGAACCGGCCGTTGCGAGCGCCGATCTTCAGCGATCTGGTCGCGGCATCGTACGCGAGATCGATCGTGCTGAACGCTCCTTTCTCGTAATTGTAGTTGGTGTTCTCATCTTCGTAGAGTCGGAACCGTCCATCGGCGCCGGTGTACGCCATAAGACGGACCGGATCGGCGCTCTTCTCGGCGGCGTACTGGATCGCCGGGCCGAACGGGACGATCGAGCCTGCTCTCACGTAGATCGGAATGTCGCCGTACGGCGCCTCGGCTTCTACGGTCTGACCACCCGGAAGGAACCTCCCGGTCTTGAGCTCGTACCAGCCGGTCCCGGCAGGCAGATAGACCTTGCGCGTCCGGGCCTTGTATTCGGTGACCGGATTGATCAGCAGGGCTGGACCGAACATGAACTGGTCGTCGATGTCGAGCACGGTTCGGTCCCGGCCGAAGTCCATGGCCAGCCCGCGCATGATCGTGTAATCCTCTTGTGTCACCATGGCCACGAGCGAATAGACGTACGGCATCAGACGGTACCGCAGCTTGTCATAAGCCAGCATGGTCTGATACGCCGGATGATCCTCCGGGGCGATGTGGAACATCTCGCGATAGGGAAATTGCCCGTGAACGCGGAACAGCGGGCAGAACGTGCCGAACTGGAACCAGCGTGTGTTCAGCTCTCGCCATTCTTCGAGGTCCGCCGGGCTGACGTTGCGCTCGAAGCGAGGCTCGACGGCAAAGCCTCCGATGTCGGTCGTCCAGTAGGGCAGGCCGGACATGCACAGGTTCAAGCCGGCCGGGATCTGGGCGCGCAGGTCTTCCCATCGCGTGGCGATGTCGCCGCTCCAATTGGCCGCGGCGTAGCGCTGCTGGCCGGCATACGTCGATCGCGTCAGGATGAACACGCGCTGGTCGGGATGGCTCTGACGCTGGCCCTCGTAGATGCCTTTGGCGTTCATCAGGGAGTAAGTGTTGAGGTATCGCGAGGACGAGCCCAGGGCGGTCGGGCCGATGCGACGACGCCACTCCTCCATGGACAGGTTCGAATGGATGTCCGGCTCGGTCGCGTCCAACCACCACGCGTCGAACCCTTTGCGGAACAGCTTCTCGTCGATCTGCTTCCAGAACAGCTCGCGGGCGCCCTCGCTGTACGGATCGTAGAACGTCGAGACGTATCCCTGGCCGACCCAGTCTTTCTCCTTCTTCTCGACGTTGCGCATGTACAACCAGCCGTGGCTTCTGAACGCCTCATAGTTCTGCGTGCCCACGTAGAACTTGGGCCAGACGGAGATCATGACGTGAGCGTGAAGATCGTCGTGAAGCTCCTTAACCATGCCGGCCGGGTCGGGATAGCGCGCCGGATCGAACTCATGGTCGCCCCATTGGCTCTCGGGCCAGTAGAACCAGTCCTGGACGATGTTGTCCAGCGGGATCTGACGCCTGCGAAACTCGCGAACGACGTCAATCAACTGCTCCTGCGTCTGGTACCGCTCGCGGCACTGCCACAGGCCCATCGCCCACTTGGGCATCATGGGCGCCCGGCCGGTGACGAGCCGGTAGGCGGAGATGACCTGGTCGAGGTTGTCGCCGTAGAGGAAGTAGTAGTCGATCTGATCGGCCACCTCGGACCAGAGGGACAGCGTGTCTTTGTCCCGCTCGTGCTCGGGGGTCAGGCATCGCAGGCCGATGTAGCCGCCGTTGGGAATCCACTCGATCTTGATCGAGTGGCGTTTGCCGGCCTCCATGCGTAGTTGCAGCATGTGGGTCCAGGGGCACCAGTTCTGACGCCAGGAATCGACGAGGAGCTTGCCATCGAGCCATACCTTGGCGTAGTGCGAGCTGTAGAAGCGGAACTTGTGGACGCCCGTCTGGTGAGAGACGATCCAGCCGCTCCAGCGGATGCTGCCGCGATTGACGTCGAAGCCGTCAGGGTAGCCGCCGGTCTCTTCGAGATTCTCATGGGCGATGACGGATTCCGGCCGGGACACGAGCAAGTCCCCAAAGCGCTGATCGCGATAATACTCGGCCGTCAAACCGCCCTCGTTGCCGTCGCTGCCCGACAGCTTCAGCGTCGAGAGCGGCTGATAATCGCGCACGTCGCCGAACTTGGTGCGCGAATTGTTGTCCCAGAGAATCCCATAGTTGCGACTGGAGACCACGAAGGGGACCGCGTCCACGATGTTGTGCTGCCACAGGTCCACGTCGTGTCCTTTGTAGTTCATGACGGCGTTCTGATGCTGGCCCAGGCCGTAGAAGGCCTCGTCCGCAGGCGACAGCCAGACCTGGCGAACGTGGTACGTCCGCTCGCCCATCACGTTGGCGTCGGCGATGGTCTTGCCGCCGGGCCGCTCCTGGAGAATCAGCCGACCGGCTGGGTCATAGAAGGCGACCTCGCCCGTTTTGATGCCAACTTCGGCGAGGACCCGGGATGTGGCGATCTGCACGACGTCTCCCTTCCTGCGCACCGAGTAGGGGACGGGCTTCCATTCGTGGCGAGCGACCATCAGACTCGGCCGGGACGAAAACCCGGAGGCGGGTGCGGCGACGATCCGAAGGACATTGTCGGCGCAGACCTGGACCTTCAACAGGCCCGGATCGGTCGGCCTGGTTTTCGCGAGCCGGATGACCACGCCGTCGGGCTGGGTCTCAAATCGATTCTGCGTACAGCCGGCCATCGCCAGGACCGCCGATGTCACCGCCGTTACGACCGCTCTTGTCAATCCATTGCTCATATCGTTCTCCTTATCGCACTCGTGGCACATTCGGCAAACGGACTCATAACGCACTCCGGTCGCACGATAGATACCCTTCCGTCGTCGTAGTTTCAAGCCCTCGCGGCGAGCTAAAGCCGTGGCGCCTCTCTCTCGCGTCTTCATGTGTGAAGTCGTTCACAAGTGGATCGTGGCAAGTGTCACCCACGCTGAGGACGACGGCGGGTTTTTCGTTGCCCTTGGCCGCCGGGTGCGAGAGAATGGACCCGCGCCAAGCAAGGGCTTCGTGCAAGTGGACTTGAGACGCGGGAATGGGCCGTGGTTGCCGGGGTCCCGCGGGTGATGATGATGTGAAGAGGTGAGAAATGCAGCGAATCGTGATTCTCTCGGTCATTCTTCTGGCGTGCTCATCTGTGTTCGGCACGACGCTGATGGGTCCGCCGGCTGCCATACTGGGCGGCGAGCGGTTCGGCCTGTCCGCCGAGTACAGCCAGACCGCGGCCGATATCCCTCTCGAGCACGCTAATGGCGCCGTCTCCAGCGATTTCGACGTTCCTGCCGGCTACGCGGTCTTTTCCGTAGCCGCCACACGGTGGCTGGAGTTCTACGCCCGCCTGGGAGCGGCCCGCGCCGACGCCTCCGATTTCGGCGGCGACACGAATCTGTCCTGGGGCCTGGGGACGCGGCTGACCGCCCTCGAATGGGGCGACTTCGCATGGGGTGCGATGCTGCAATTCACGAGCATGATCTCCCGCTTCGACACGATGGAGGGATTCCTCGCGGAGGACGACTCCGTGGTCCCGCTCAAAACTGAGGAGGAACTGAGCCTCGTCGAGTACGACTTCGCCACGGGCCCAAGCTGGCGCCACGACCGATTCTGCATATACGGCGGCCTGCTCCTTCGCTATGTCACCGGCTACCTCGACTTCGACGCCACCTACGCGTGGGACAGATTCGACGTTGACGCCTACCTGGATGTCGGCGGCTACCTCGGCGGGACGTTCAGCCTGTTCAAGTCCGACTCGCCGCAGGGGGCCTGGCCCAGCCGGTGCGATGTCACCGTGGAGGGCCGCTTCACCGGCGACAGCAACGGCTTCAGCATCGCCCTGCTCCTGCCCTTCGGGGGCGAGCGGTGACAGCCGTCGCGCGCCGCGCCTGCGCCGCAGGGTGCATGGAGGGTTGAATCCAGCCTGCAATGCCGGTATTCTGTCACGAGTTGACTGCTCAACCGCTTAGGCTTGTCTTGGATGAAAGAAAGGGTACGTCTCATGAGCAAAGGCACACGCTACGCGTTGATTCTCCTGGGCTTGTCGATCTCCTGCACGGCACTGGGCGCCGATACGGCGAATCCCTTCCTCGGCCGCTGGGCGCTCACCATTCCGGGCGGCGGCGCCGGCTGGCTCGGCGTCACGCAGGAGGACGGGTATCTCGACTCCAGCATTCTCTGGGGCGGCGGCAGTGTGCTGGCCACGGACTTCACCTGTGTGGACGGCGACACGCTATACGTGTTCCGCATGCAGAAGGTGGAACGCAAGGATGCCTCAGGCAAGGTGATTCGTACCCAGACGGGCCCGGAGGTCATCACGGCGAAGGTCTGGGGGGACGAGATGCAATTGACTCAGTTGCAGCCGCACAGGAATGGAATCGGCATCGAGCAGCGGGAGTTCACCGGCAAGCGGATCCCGCCGTTGCCGCCGAAGCCGGATCTCTCGAAGGTCAAGTATGGCCAGCCGATCATGCTGTTCAACGGGAAGGACCTCGAAGGCTGGACGCTGACGGGCCGTGCCACGAACGGCTGGTCCGTCGAGGATGGTGTCCTCGTCAACAAGCCGGTCCAGCAGAGAGGCCAGCCGCACATCAATTATGGCAACCTTCGCACCGTCGCCGACAACTTCGAGGACTTCAACCTGAAGCTGGAGGTCAACGTCGGCAAGGGCGAGAACAGCGGCGTGTACCTCCGCGGCATCTACGAGGTCCAGGTTGCCGACACCGCCGGCCGGGGTCTCGACTCGCACAACATGGGCGGCATCTACAGCCGCATCACGCCGGCCGTCAGCGCCGAGAAGCCCGCGGGCCAGTGGCAAACCCTCGATATGACACTGTTGGACCGGCATGTCACTGTGATTCTCGACGACCAGAAGATCATCGACAATCAGCCGCTGCTCGGCTGTACCGGCGGCGCCCTGCGGTCCGATGAATTCAAGCCCGGCCCCATCTACCTTCAAGGTGACCACACCGGCATCAAGTATCGCAACATCGTCCTGACGCCGATCGTCAAATGACAGGCCGCGCCGATGATGCTCACGGCGGTCCATCTCGGTTTGTTGATGCCATTGTTCACGGCGGGCTCGCAATTCGGTGCCGCCGAGTTCATTCGCATCGACCGGCTGTCCCCGCGTGTAGCCATTGCCTACTGGCCGGGGATCGACCGGCGGTGCAACCTCACGGCCCTGGAGTCTCAGAAGGGCCTGGTCATCATCGACACGGAGGCCTCGCCGCGATTGATGGCCCCGATCAAGGAGAAGATCGAGAAGACGTTCGGCCGCCATGATTGGGCCTACGTCATCAACACGCACGCCCACGACAACCATTGCAGCGGCAACTGCCTCTTCAAGGACGCGGTGATCGTCGGACACACCAACCTGCCCAAGGACATGCAGTGGCTGATCCGCCGACAGACCGAGCCCGACTGGAAGCGCCGGGAGATCGACCATTACAACGCAATCCTCCGCAACCTGCGGGCCGCCTTGCCCCGGTCCGCGGGCAACCGCGTCTACAACCGGCTGATCCGCAGCGACCTGGTCTTCTACGATCTGTTCGTGAAGGACCTGGAGGAGGGTTACGAGGTCGTCAGGCCGTCGCTCCTGTTTTCAGACAAGCACACGCTGGATTTGGGCGACCTGACGCTGGAGCTGATCTTCTTCGGCAGAGGCCACAGCAACTCCGACATCGTGATCTACGTCCCGCAGGAGAAGCTGCTGGTCAGCGGCGCCGTCGTCTATCAACGCGGCCACCTGCCCGAGATCGGCGA
>JAFGJR010000294.1 GCA_016928975.1 Sedimentisphaerales bacterium
CAACTACTCCCTGGAGCCGAACTGCCAGTTCACCCCCGATGGCAAGTGGATCGTGTTTCGCTCGAACATGCTCGGCCCGACGCACGTGTTCAAGGTCGAGGTGGCGAAGGCAGGACAATAGAGTTCGTGAAAAAACGAGCAATTTCACGTGACTGCGCGGGCGCCACCGAGTATGAATGAAGTCATGCAGACTCGGTCGATGATAAAGCAACCGTGATATCCGGATCAGTCTCGGAGGTGCGGCATGGCTACGAAAGTCGCGTTCCTGCTCGGTCTCGCTGTTCTTTCCTTCCTGTGGCCCGTGTCGATCACAGCACAGACATTGCCGCCGGCGGCGCAATGCCTCCCGCCGGATGCGGTGATCTGCCTCCAAGTCACGCGGCCCGGGACCGTGCTGGACCTGCTGACCGGCGAGGACATGATGCAGGCGATTGCCTCCCTGCCGCTCTACCGGGACCTGGTGTCGCGGCCCAAGTTCCAGGAATTCACCAACGCCATCAAGTTCCTGGAGGCCCAGTTGCAGACGGACTGGCGAACCGGTCTGGCCAAGCTTGCCGGAGGCGGCATCACCGTCGCTGTCTGTCCGCAGGATACGGTCGTGGCAATCGTCGATGCAGAAGATGAGACCATCCTGCAGCAGCTCCACGAGATCTTTCTGAGTATCTCCCGGTCGAAGGCCCAGGAGCAGGGCCAACCGGCCAAGGTTGCCTCCAAGAAGTACGCGGGGGTGACCGCCTGGACGTTCGACGGGAAAGAGGCCCACGCCATCATCGGCAAGCGGTTCATCTTCACCAACCGGTCGGAGGCTCTGAAGACGGTTCTCGATCTTCGTGCTCAACCCGACGGCAAGTCTCTCGCGGCCGACCCTGCCTTCCAGGCGGCCATGCGAGCCGCCGGGTCCAGCCCGGTGGCGGCATTCGTGAATGTGAAACCGCTGCTCGGCATTCCCAACGTGGCGGCGCTTCTTGAGACACAGCGGAAGAATCCCCTGGCCGCGCTGACGTTCGCGGCGATTGCCGAGTCGATCCGCAACGCGAGCTGGCTGGCCCTGGGGCTGAACATCGACAACAAGACCCTGACGGTCCAGGCCTCGACCGACGGCAAGATCGCCGGACAGGCGAGTCCCGCCGCATTTTCCCTGCCTTCCAAGGCCGGTGACGGCGCGTGGCCGAATCTCGTCGTTCCCCGGCGCATCGCCGCGCTGAGCGTCTATCGCGACCTGCACGGCTTCTACGCCGCCAAGGACACGCTGTTTCCGGAACGGACGTCCGGACTGATCTTCTTCGAGAACATGATGGGCATCTTCTTCACCGGCCGCGATCTGACGAGCGAAGTCTTTGCGGAGACGGACCCGCACATCCGGATCGTCGTCGCCGAACAGCAGTACGACCCCGCTATCGGGACGCCCCAGGTGAAGCTTCCCGCTTTCGCGGTGGTTCTGCGACTTGCTCACCCGGAGCAGTTCGGGAGGGTCGTCGAGGAGGCATGGCAGAAGGCGGTGGGCCTGATCGACTTCACCCGCGGCCAGAAAGCGCAACCGGGTCTCATTATCGATCGTGTCACATTGGGAGAGACGAAGTACACCCTGGCGTATTTCTCAGCGGACGATGTCAACGATCGAACGGAGCTGCCGATGCGATACAACATCCGACCGACGCTGGCAATGCCCGGCCCGTACGTGATCCTGAGCTCGACCGATGGCCTGGCCCGGGACCTCATCGGCGAGTTGAGCCGCGAGGCCGGTCAGACGGTCACGCCGGAGGCCCGGATGCACAGCGTGCTGGAAATCAACGGGGCGCAGACCGCCACCGCCTTCCAGACCAACCGCGACACCCTCGTGCGCGGCGACATGGTCAAGAAGGGCAAATCCCGGCAGGAAGCCGAGGCGGGCATCGACCTGCTCATTACGCTGGTGAGGCTTGTCGATCAGGCCAAGCTGAGTATTGGTGCTCGTGAGGGACTTACTCAGGCCTCGTTCCAATTGAGACTGAACCTGCCGGCGAAACCGTAAGGTACTGCCAATGGCCGCACAAACCGAGAAGATGGTTTCCGTCGGACCACGCGATCCCCGCTGGGCCTGGTCGCGGTACGAGCCGAACGCGGATCGGCCGTGGACTCTCGCGCTGGCCGGGCATTTGTACAGGCGGGCCGCCTTCGGCGCCAACTGGAGTCAACTCCAACGGGCGCTTTCCGATGGTCCGCAGCAGACGATAGACCGGTTGCTCGTGCCCCAAGTCGACGCGGAGGCCTTCAATCGCACCTACGATGAACAGGAAGGTGCCACAGGCTCCATTGATGGCCTGCGGGCATGGTGGCTGCGGCGAATGATCGAGACACCCCACCCGCTGCTGGAGAAGATGACCCTGTTCTGGCACGGCCACTTCGCCATCGATGCGACGGCAGTGACAGGTTCTCCCCTGGTGCAGGCGCATATCCGCCTTCTGCGAGATCACGCCCTGGGCTCCTTCGATTCCCTGTTGCGCGAGATCTCGCAGGATCCGGCCGTGCTCCTTGGATTGGGCGCCGACGTGAATCGCAAGGCGTCTCCCAACGAAGGCTTCGTCAGGCCCTTGCTGGAGACGTTCACGCTGGGCCCGGGGCAGTTCACCGATGAAGATGTCCGCGAGGCCGCCAGGGCCTTCACCGGCCGGTTCGTGCTGCGAAATCGGCTTCGCTCTCTCCCGGCAGAGCACGACGAATCCGTCAAGCACGTCCTCGGACGAGAGGGTGACTTCACGGGCGACGACATCGTGCGAATCGTGCTCGAACATCCGGCAACGTCCCGGACGCTCGTGCGCAAGCTCTACCGCCGGCTCATCAGCGAGACGGAGGAGCCGGACGACGCCCTGATCGCGCCGTTGGCGGAGTCCTTTGCCGGGGACTACAGCATATCGAAGCTCGTGGAGACAATGCTGCGATCCAACCTGTTCTTCTCTCAGGGATCGTATCGCCAGAGGATCAAGTCTCCGGTGGAGTTTGCCGTCGGCCTTGTCCGGGCGATGGAGGGGATGGTTTCCACGACCCAGCTCGCGCAGGACCTCGCCGGTCTCGGCCAGGACCTGTGTCACCCGCCCACCGTCAGAGGCTGGAAAGGCGGGCGGTACTGGATCAACGCCGCGACGCTTGCGGGCCGAGCCAATCTCGCCGCAGCGCTGCTGCGGGGCGAGGAGCCCTATGGCGACAGGCTGGACCCACAGGCGATCGCTCGCA